>CAIKKO010000548.1 GCA_903828025.1 uncultured Sphingomonadales bacterium | reverse complement strand
TCACCGCCGCCGACGCCGCCTCGCGCCCCAGCGGCGCGCCCGCCGCCGGCAGCGGGTCCAGCGCGTGCACCGCGTCCACCGCCGCCACGGGCGAGAGGCCCGCCCAGGGCTCCTGACCGAAGGCTTGTCCCAGTCGCGGTCATCCTGCTCGATATCCCCGCGTCCGTCCTTCATGAAGCCGGGGGACATGCTGCCATAGAGCGAGAGGAGAACCTGCAGTGCATCCTCCTGCTTCCAGAAGCTGAAGGTGCCATCTTCATGCGGCACGACCACGACCTCATCGCCTTCGGCAAAGCCCATGCCCTTGGGCAGGCGCAAGGCGACGGAATTGCCCGATTTGAACACTTTGCCGAGGAATTCTTCGCTCATGACACGCTCCGTATACACATGCTGTATATACACGATCTGCACCGATTTGCAATCGCGCCCTCAATCCTTCCCCCCAAACGCAAACGCCAGCGATTGCAACGTGATCGGCTTGGTTGGCGCAAGCAGCACGGTGCCCTTGATGCGGCCCTTCTCGCACGTCCACGTGAAAGCACCGCTCATCGCGCCCTCGGCCATGATCGGCGCGGCAGTGTCGCACGCGCCGGACTTGGCCTTGGTTTCTGCCAGCACTTTGGCCCAGTTCGCCGCCGTGCGGTCCATCGGGAAGTTCATCGCGACGCGGCCTTGCAGCGCGTCGATGGTCCCTGCCGCCCACACCGTCTGCGCGGCGCTGTAGAAGCTCGCGAGATCGGCGGAGATCGGCTCCACGCGCCGCGCCAGCACGCCCTTGGCGCGCAGCAGCGCCGCCACGTCCCACACCGCCTGGCTGGGCCCGGCATAGGTTTTGTTGGTGAGCGCGAACAGCGCCGCGCCATATTCAGGGAGTAGCATCACGTGGCTGCCATAGCCGGGGTAGCCGCCGCCGTGGGCGAGGACCACGCCGTAGTCGCAATCGCCGATCACGCGCCAGCCCATGCCATACGACACGGTGCCGGGGCACTGCTTGTCGCCATCGGTGGCGTAGCGGTGGAACACGGCGGCGTTGTTCACGCCGCGCATGATCTGGCGCACGCTGCCGCGCTTGACCGGGCCGGTATCGGCTCCGTCACGCGGGGGCCACGCGGAAAGCACGAAGCCGAGCCATTTGGCGTAGTCGGTCGCGCTCACTTCGAGGCCGCCCATGGCATTGAACGCGCCGTCCTTCATCGTCGGCTCTTCGGCCCAGGCCTCGTTTTCCCAGCGATAGCCCACGGCGCGCTTTTCCTTGGGGTGGGCGAACACATCGAAGCCGCTGGCGCTCATGCCGAGCGGGGTGAGCAGGCGCTGCTCGACATAGGCGCGGTAAGGCGCCTTGGTGATGTTGGCGATCACGCGGCCAAGGATGGCGTAGCCCAAGTTGGCATATTCGTGGCGCATTTCGGGCGCGCGGGTAAAGGGAATGCCGGCGCGCAGCATCGCGGTGAAGGCGGTCTGCGAAAGGACCGTCTGCCGGTCGCCCCACGGATCATCGGTGACGAAGCCCGCGCTGTGCGTGAGCAGATCGCGGATCGTGATGCGCGGGGAATCGCTGGTGGGATAGGTCCAGCCGCGCATTTCGGGCACATAGCGGTCCGCCGGATCATCGAGCGCCAGCCGCCCTTCATCGCGCAGCTTGAGGATCGACATCGCGGTGAAGGCCTTGGTCATCGAGGCGATGCGGAACAGCGTGTCCGCGCTGACCGGGCGCTTCACGACAAGATCCTGCACCCCCTCCGCCTTCACATACGCGAGGCGGCCATCCTTGACGACGCCGAGCACGAGGCCGGGCACGTGGTTTTCGGCCATCCATTTGGTGAGCACGGTGTCGGTATCGGGATCGAGCGCGGCGATCTCGGGCGCAGCCTGCGCGAAAGAGGCGACCGGCATGGCGAGGGCCGCAACCGCCCATAGACCTGACCAGCGCCGCATGCCCCATCTCCCCCTTGTGAGCGGACAGGGTGCAGCACAGGCCGGGCTTGCGGCAAGCGCTTTCTAGCTCCCGCAGCCGCCGCAGCCGCCTCCGCCGCAGCCCCCGCCCCCACCGCTGCAACCGCCGGTGCTGCTGCCGTCGCCGCTGCTGGCGCTGCGCATGCGGTGGAAGTCCGAGAGGTAGGAACCGGCCAACACCGAAGTGCCGAACAGCGCGACCGCGAGCGGGGCCTCGTCAGTCGGCATTGCGCGGCGCAGGCGCGCGGCCCCGCGGCGCGCATCGGCCAAAGCCGCCCTGCCAGCCCGAGAGCGGCGATCAAGCACGCTCCAGCGCAGCAGCGCGGCGATGAAGGTCAGCACCAGCAAGACGGTCAAAAAACCCACCGGTCGCTCGCGCATCCAGCCGACGATCCACTTGGCGAGCCCGAAGGCCAAAAGCAGCGCGAGCGGGGCGGTCTGGATCAGGCGCAGTTGGAGGGCCGTGGCGCGGTCGATCAGCAGCCCTTTCTCCTCCAGCCGTCGCTCGCCGGTCTCGGCAGGGCCAGCCAGCGTTTCGACGACCGCATGCCAGCTGACCGGCGAGGAGAGCGCCACGATGCGGCGTTCGGCCAGAGTCTTGCCGCCGCGCTGATCGCGGATCTGCAGCATGCCCCCCGCCTGCACGATGGCCGCGCCTGCCGCGAGCAACCGCACCGCGACCGCTTCGGCAAAGCGCTGGCGCCCGCCCGCGAGCAGCGCGAGTTCGTCCTCGTCCGCCGGGCGGCCGGACCTGCCTTCGGGGCGCAGAAACGGCGGGATGAGAAAGGATGCCAGCACCGCGATCAGCGCCAGCTCGACATAGAGCAGCAGGAATTCGGGGCCATGCAGATCGAGCGGACCAAGACCGGTCACAAGTGCCTCCAGAGGGTGATGACCCAGAGTGTGATGTAAAGGATAACGAGCGCCAACCCCGCCCACAGCCAGCGGCGCGGCAGGATCAGCGCCTCGCGCGGGTGGACGCGCCGTGCCAGCGTGTCGATCTGCAAACGGCGCCGGGCATCCGGCCAGATATCGGCGGGCGCGGGGCCGAACGCGGCCTCATAGCTGCGCAAGGTTTGCGCATATTGCTCGAAGAACCGCTCGCCCTCGGCGCGGCCACCCTTGGTGGGACCATGGTGCAGCGGACGCCCGAGCACTGCGGGGCAGAGCCGCTCCCAATAGTCGCGCGTGTAGGTAAGGTGGAGGTGCCAGGCCTGATCGACCGCGTCAGAGGGCGTGACCGGATGGCCTGCGGTCATCGCCAGAAACAGGAAGCGGCGATATTCCTCGAACACCCGCGCGGCGCGCGCCGGGCTCCAGCCGTTTTCGCGGGCAAGGCGAGCGATGAACGAGAGATCGGCGTCCGCAGGGCCGACTTCATAAGCCGACAGCGCTTGCCACAGATCCGGGCACAGCGGGCTCGCTGTTGCCGGAATTGACGAAGCGAAAGGCGCGTTCATCTGAGCCAGCGTATAACGACTGGCCGTTACCGCAGTGTTACCGCGCTTATTCTTCGGCGAAGACGGCTTCGATCACCAGCCGCTCGCCATCCCATTCGGGCACGGCTTCAAGCCGCATCGGCACCATGAAGCGCTTTTTGGTGGGCCGCTCGATTTCGAGCACGTCGCCCGCGCCGAAATTCTCGACCGCGATGCACGTGCCCAGCGCCTCGCCGCTGGTCGAGACAGCCGGAAGCCCGATGAGATCGGTGTAGTAGTGTTCGCCCTCGCCCAGCGGCGGCAGGCTGGCGCGCGGCACGGTCAGCGCCGTGCCGCGCAGCTTTTCCGCCGCAGTGCGGTCGGTGACTTCGGCAAAGCGGGCAATCGCACCGCCCTTGCCGTCGTCCTTCAGCTTTTCGAGCGTCAGCGCACCGCCGTTGAAGGAGCGGTGCGGCTTCAGGCTCGCGACCCCTTCGCCAAACAGCTTGAGCCGCACGTCCCCCGTCACCCCATGCGCGCCGCTGACGGCGGCGAGCGTGACGGGGGCATCGCGCATGGGCGCTTAGCCCTCGGCCTGCTCGGCAGCGGGTTCCTCGGCCGGAGCTGCTTCTTCAGCAGCCGGAGCTTCTTCGGCAGCCGGGGCAGCAGCCGCTTCGGCAGCAGCTGCAGCAGCGGCCTCTTCCGCTTCGCGCTTGGCCTCTTCGGCCTCGGCGATCTTCTTGGCGCGGTCTTCAGCGCGTTCCTTGGCCTTCTTGCCCGGCTCGCCCTTGGCGGCGTTCACCGTGGGCGTGCGCTCCTTGATCCCGGCCTTGTCGAGCATGCGCGCGACGCGGTCGGTCGGCTGTGCACCGACGCTGAGCCAGTAGCGCACGCGGTCCTCGGTCAGGCGGACGCGGTTTTCGTCATCCTTGGCGAGGAGCGGGTTGTAGGTGCCGACCTGCTCGAGATAGGCGCCATCGCGCGGCGAGCGGCTGTTGGCAACCACGACCTTGTAATAAGGGCGCTTCTTGGAGCCACCGCGCGAAAGACGAAGAGAAACCGACATTGTAGAAACCTTTCCAACTAAATCTTCAAAACCAAACCGAAATCACTTTTTACGAAGAAGATCATTGAGATTGGACGGCATGCCGCCGCCCAGACCGGGGAGGCCGGGCAGCCCGCCGCCGCCGCCCATACCGCCGGGGAGCTGACCGCCACCCGATCCGCCGCCCATGCCCCCACCCAAACCGGGCATCGCGGCATCGATTCCGCCGCCGCCGAACATCGCGGCAAGGCCCTTGAGCCCGCCCATCTTGCGGATCTGCTTCATGGCTTTGGCCATTTCCATGTGCATCTTGAGCAGCTTGTTGACATCCTGTACCTGGGTGCCCGAGCCTTTGGCCACGCGGATCTTGCGCTTGGCGTTGAGCAGTTCAGGGCGCTCGCGCTCTTTCGGCGTCATCGAACCGATGATCGCGTCCATGTGCAGCAGCACCCGGTCGTCCATGCCCGAATTGGCCATGGCCTGCTTGGCCTTCTTCATGCCCGGCATCATGCCCGCGAGCACGCCAAGCCCGCCCATGCGCTGCATCTGCTGCAGCTGGGTGCGCAAGTCGTTCATGTCGAACTGACCCTTGGCCATGCGCGCGGCGAGCTTTTCCGCCTCGCCCGCCTGCACCGTGGCGGCGGCTTTCTCGACGATCGAGACGATATCGCCCATGCCGAGGATGCGGCCCGCGACACGCTCCGGATGGAACGCCTCGATCGCATCGAGCTTTTCGCCGGTCGCGGCAAACTTGATCGGCTTGCCGGTTACGGCGCGCATCGAAAGCGCCGCGCCGCCGCGTGCATCGCCGTCCATACGGGTCAGCACCACGCCGGTGAGATCAACCTCGCCCGCGAAATTCTGCGCGACGTTGACCGCGTCCTGGCCGGTCAGCGAATCGACCACCAGCAGCGTCTCGCGCGGGGCGGAGACTTCAGCGACGGCCTTCATCTCGTCCATCAGCGCCTGATCGACATGGAGCCGGCCCGCCGTATCGAGCATCAGCACGTCGACCGCCTGCAGCTTTGCGGCATTCACCGCGCGGCGGGCGATATCGACGGGCAACTGGCCGGGCACGATCGGCAGCGTGGCAACGCCCGCCTGCTCGCCCAGCACCGCCAGCTGCTCCTGCGCCGCCGGACGATTGACGTCGAGCGAGGCCATCAGGACTTTCTTGCCCTGCTTTTCTTTCAGCAGCTTGCCGATCTTGGCAGTCGTGGTCGTCTTGCCCGAACCTTGCAGGCCGACCATCATGATCACCACCGGCGGCGCGGCATTGAGATCGAGGTCCGCAGCTTCCGAGCCCAGCATCTCGACCAGCCCGTCGTGGACGATCTTGACGACCTGCTGGCCGGGGGTGACCGAGCGCAGCACCGACTGGCCGATGGCCGCTTCGGTCACGCTGTCGATAAAGCGGCGCACCACGGGCAGCGCGACGTCGGCTTCGAGCAGCGCGATCCGCACTTCGCGCATCGCGGCGCGAACGTCCTCCTCGCGCAGCGCGCCGCGGCCGCGCAGGCGATCAAAGACGCCTCCAAGCCGGTCTGACAGACTATCGAACACGCGCACGCTCCTTTTTCGACTTGCCGTAGAACGCGAAAAACGCCGGTGGGCGAAACCTCGCCGACCAGCGTATGGCGTCCATGACGGAAACCGAAACCAAAACCCCGCCGCCGGACGGAGCCCGGCTTGCAGAGCGGCGCGCTTACGCCAAGCGGCCCGATAACGCAAGGGGCCACGCAGCATGTCACTGGCAGGCACGGGATCGGAAACGGATGCCGAAACCGGATGCCGACTGCAACGGCAACTTAACCAAAACTTCAGGCCCGGCCGCTAAATCTGCCCATCGTACCCGAAGGACAGCAGGTAGCCCCTCATGGCGAACGATGGAGACAGCGGCGCGAGCGGAAAGGTCGGCAAAGCCGATACGACGCACGTGCGCGCCGAACGCGATCTTGTCGCGCTGGGCATCCTGATCGCCGCGATCATCCTGTTCATCGGCACTGGCTCGACCGTGCTGACCGGCATCGTGCGCAGCTGGGTCTATGGCGTGGGCGGCCCGGATGTCTTGCTGGCCAACGCGCTCATCCTCAACATCGCGCTGCTGATCTTCGGCTGGCGCCGCTATGTCGAGCTCAAACGCGAGATCGTCGAGCGCTGCAAGGCCGAGGAAACCGCGCAGCGCCTCGCGCACACCGATGCGCTGACCGGTTGCCTCAACCGGCGCAGCATCGACCATGCGATGGCCGCGCTGGTCGAAGGCGCCGAGGCCAGCGGCGATGTCGTCGTCGTGATGATGATCGACCTCGACAAGTTCAAGCGCTCGAACGATTTGCATGGCCATCAGGTCGGTGATGCGGTGCTTGTCGAAACCGCGCGGCGGATCAAGGCCCTCCTGCCTGAACGCGCGATCGTGGCGCGGCTGGGCGGCGATGAATTCATTTGCGCGGCGGTGTTTGGCCCGGGCAGCGAGATCGCGATCGAACGGCTCGCCGTGCGGATCAATGAGGCCTTGGCGCACCCCGTCGTCAGTACGGGCATCCGCGCCGAAGTAACCGCCTCGATCGGCATTGCCATCGCCCCCAAGACCGATCAGCCCGATGCCGAACGCCTCGCCAAGACTTTGCTGCACCGCGCCGATCTGGCGATGTATCAAGCCAAGAAGGCCGGCCGGAACCGGTTCTGCTGGTTCGAGCCGAGCATGGAAAAGGAGCTGCGCTTTCGCAGCGAGATCGAACGCGGCATCCGCGAAGGTCTGCCGCGCGGCGAATTCGTGCCCTACTACGAAAAGCAGATCGACCTCGAAACCGGCGAACTCACTGGCTTCGAGATGCTGGCGCGCTGGCAATCGCCGCGCCACGGCGTGATCAGCCCCGAATTTTTCATCCCCGTGGCGGAGGAAATCGGCCTGATTGCGCCGCTTTCGGAAGCACTGATCACGCTCGCGCTGCAGGATGCCAAGGCGTGGGACCCCAAGCTGACGCTCTCGGTCAATATCTCGCCGCTGCAACTGCGCGATCCGTGGTTTGCGCAAAGGCTGCTCAAGCTGCTGGTGCAGGCCAATTTTCCGCCGACCCGGCTGGAGATCGAGATCACCGAGACCTGCCTGCACGAAAACATCGGCGTGGTGCGCTCGCTCATCACCAGCCTCAAGAATCAGGGCATCCGCATCAGCCTCGACGATTTCGGCACGGGCTATTCCAGCCTTGCGCAACTGCGCACGCTGCCGTTCGACCGGATCAAGATCGACCGCAGCTTCGTCTCGTCGCTGGGCCGCAGCGCCGACAGCGCGACGATTATCGAGGCGATCTCCTCGCTCGGGCGCGGCATGGACCTGCCGATTACGGCGGAAGGGATCGAGACGCCCGAAGTGCTGGCGGCCTTGCGCAAGTTCGGCAAGTTCAAGGGCCAGGGCTATCTCTATGGCATGCCGGCCTCGGGCGAGGATGTGCTCGAAGAACTGGCCGGGCACGGCCTGCTGAGCGAGCCGGACGGCGCGTTCTTGCGGCCCATTCCGGAAGGGCCGGACGCGCCTGCCGCCGCCAACTGCTGATACCCCTCCCCGCAATGGCGCACAGCATTGCAGCGCGGGCGATTGCGCCGTAGACGCCAAGCGATGCTCGTTTCTTTTCGCAAAATGCACGGCCTTGGCAACGATTTCATCGTGATCGACGCGCGTGACCGACCGATCACCCTGTCGCCTGCCCGCGCCGCCGCGCTGGCTGATCGCTGCACCGGGATCGGCTGCGATCAGCTGATCGTGCTCGAACCCTCCACCGTGGCCGACGTGCGCATGCGCATTTTCAACCACGACGGCACCGAGGTGGAGGCTTGCGGCAACGCCTCGCGCGCGGTGGGCATGCTGCTCGGCGGCGCGCAGACAATCGAGACGCTGGGCGGCCTGATCGCCTCATCCGCCGCGCCGGGCGGCGCGAGCGTCGATATGGGCCCGGCGCGGTTTGACTGGGACGCGATCCCGCTGGCCTATGCGATGGACACGCTGCGCATGCCGGTCGGCTGGGAAGACCTTGAAAGCCCCGCTGCGGTCAATGTCGGCAACCCGCACGTGGTGTTCTTCGTGGGCGATGCGGACGCGGTCGATCTCGCAAGGCTGGGGCCGCTGATCGAAACCGATCCGCTGTTTCCCGAAAAGGTCAATGTCGGCGTCGCCAGCGTGCTGGGGTCGGATCATATCAGGCTGCGCGTGTGGGAGCGCGGCGCGGGCCTGACGCGCGCCTGCGGCACCGGAGCCTGCGCGGCGGCGGTGCTGGCGATGCGGCGGGGGTTGGTGACCGGCCCCGTGCACGTGGACCTGCCCGGCGGGCGGCTGCAGATCGCGTGGGCACCGGGCGGCTCCATCGTGATGACCGGGCCCGCCGCCACGAGCTTTTCGGGCACGTTCGACGATGGGGACTTCCCCCTGTGACAGAGGCGGTGGTCACGCTGGGCTGCCGGCTCAATCTGGCCGAAAGCGAAACGATCCGGGGGCTGATCGCTGGCGCAGAGCGGCCCACGGTCGTGGTCAATTCCTGCGCGGTGACGGCCGAGGCGGTGCGCCAATCGCGCCGCGCAGTGCGCCGCTTGCGCGCCGCGCACCCCGATGCGCGGCTGCTGGTGACCGGCTGCGCGGCGACGATTGCGCCGCAGGACTTTACCGCCATGCCCGAGGTGGACGGGGTGGTGGCCAATCCGGCCAAGCTCGATCCGGCGATGTGGCAGGCCCGCCCGGCCCCGGCCCCGCTTGATCCCGCACCCAGCACCCGCCACACCCGCGCCTTCGTGCCGGTGCAGACCGGCTGCGATCACGCGTGCACGTTCTGCATCATCCCGCGGGGGCGCGGGGCGAGTGTCTCGCTAGCGGTGGATGATGTGCTGCGCGCGGTCGAAGGGCACCTCGCGCTCGGCGTCAACGAGATCATGCTGACCGGAGTCGATGTGACCAGCTGGGGCGCTGATCTGTCCGGCGCGCGCCAACCCGGCAAGCAACGGCTGGGCGATCTCGTCGCGGCGATCCTGCGCGCGTTCCCCGCCCTCCCCCGCCTTCGCCTTTCCTCGCTCGACGGGATCGAGATCGACGGCCTGCTGTTCGAGCTGATCACCGGCGAGGCGCGGGTGATGCCGCATCTCCACCTCTCGCTGCAATCGGGGCACGACCTGATCCTCAAGCGCATGAAGCGCCGCCACAGCCGCGCGCAGGCCATTGCGCTGGTGGAGCGGCTGCGCGCTGCAAGGCCGCAGATCGCCATCGGCGCGGACCTTATCGCGGGCTTCCCGACCGAGGACGCGGCCATGCACGCGGGCAATGTTTCCATCGTGCGCGCCTGCGGGATCGTCCACGGCCACGTGTTCCCCTACTCGCCCCGCCCCGGCACCCCTGCCGCCCGCATGCCGCACGTGCCGCCGCCCGACGTGCGCGAACGGGCGGCAGAGGTGCGCGCTGCGGTCGCCGCCGAACGGGCGCGCTGGCTGCAGAGCCTGATCGGGCGCCCGCGCGAAGTGCTTGCCGAACGCGACGGGACCGGCCATTCGCCTGAGTTCGCGCCCTACCGCCTGCCGCAAGGCACCGCGCCCGGGCAGCTTGTGATGCTCACCCCGACCCGGATCACCGAAGGCCTGCTCGAATGACCCCCGACGATAGCGTATCTCCAGCGGCGGACTCGGGCTGGACTGCCGACGAAAGTTGGACTGGCCGCCTGCTCGGCGGCCTGCGCAAGACCTCCGAACGGCTGACCGAGAACCTTTCCGGCCTAACCGGCGCGACGCGGCTGAGCGATGCGCAGCTGGATGATCTGGAGGACGCGCTGATCCTCTCCGACCTCGGCCCGCGCGCGGCTGCGCGCATCCGCGAGCGGTTGGCGGCCGGGCGCTTTGACAAAGGGCTGGACGAAGCCGCGCTCGCCGAAGCCGTTGCTGCCGAAATCGCCGCGATCCTGCGCCC
>CAIKKO010000547.1 GCA_903828025.1 uncultured Sphingomonadales bacterium | reverse complement strand
TCCTGCGTCGCGACGCCGACCGGGCAGGTGTTGAGGTGGCACTTGCGCATCATGATGCAGCCGGCGGCGATCAGCGGCGCGGTGGCGAAGCCGAATTCGTCCGCGCCCAGCAGCGCGCCGACGACCACGTCGCGTCCGGTGCGCAACCCGCCATCGACCTGAACCGAAATGCGCGAGCGCAGGCGGTTGGCGACGAGGGTCTGGTGCGTCTCGGACAGGCCGATTTCCCACGGCGAGCCCGCGTGCTTGATGGAGGTCAGCGGCGAGGCGCCGGTGCCGCCTTCGTAGCCCGAGATCGTGACATGGTCCGCCTTGCACTTCGAAACGCCCGCCGCGACCGTGCCGACGCCGACTTCGGAGACGAGCTTGACCGAAACGCGCGCCTTGCCGTTGACGTTCTTCAAGTCGTGGATCAACTGGGCGAGGTCTTCGATCGAATAGATGTCGTGGTGCGGTGGCGGCGAGATCAGACCCACGCCCGGGGTCGAGTGGCGAGTGCGGCCGATGACCTTGTCGACTTTGTCGCCCGGCAGCTGGCCGCCCTCGCCGGGCTTTGCGCCCTGCGCCATCTTGATCTGGATATCGTCGGCATTGACGAGGTATTCGGTGGTGACACCGAAGCGCCCGCTCGCGACCTGCTTGATCGCCGAACGCATCGAATCGCCGTTGGGCAGCGCCACGAAACGGTCCGGTTCCTCGCCGCCCTCACCCGTGTTCGACTTGCCGCCGATCCGGTTCATCGCGATGGCGAGCGTGGTGTGCGCTTCGCGGCTGATCGAGCCGAACGACATTGCGCCAGTGGCAAAGCGCTTGACGATTTCGCTCGCGGGCTCGACCTCGTCGAGCGGAACCGCAGGCCCCACCGGCTTGAGTTCGAGCAGCCCCCGAATGGTGAGCATGCGCGCGGACTGGTCGTTGATCGACTGCGCGAAATCGCGATACTTTTCGGGCAGATTGCCGCGCACCGCATGCTGCAGGCTGGCGACGTTGTCTGCCGTCCACGCGTGTTCCTCACCGCGCAGGCGCAGTTGATACATGCCGCCGACATCGAGCATATTGCGGTAGACCGGGCTGTCGCCATAGGCCGCCCCGTGGCGGCGCACGGTCTCTTCGGCGATTTCGGTGAGCCCGACGCCTTCGATCGTGGTTGCGGTGCCAGTGAAGTATGTCTCGATGAAGCCCGAAGAGAGGCCGACCGCATCGAAGATCTGCGCGCCGCAATAGGACTGGTAGGTCGAAATGCCCATCTTGGACATGACCTTCAGGATGCCCTTGCCCACCGCCTTGATGTAGTTCTTCTCCACATCATAAGTCGAGAGCGGCAGATCGCGCGCGATGCGGATCGATTCCAGCGTTTCGAACGCGAGATAGGGGTTGATCGCCTCCGCGCCGTAGCCTGCGAGCACGCAGAAGTGATGCACTTCGCGCGCCTCGCCGGTTTCGACCACGAGCCCGGTCTGCATGCGCAGGCCCTGCCGCACCAGATGGTGGTGCACAGCGGCGGTGGCGAGCAGCGCGGGCATGGCGATGCGGCTGGCATCCTGCGCGCGGTCGGACAGGATCAGGATGTTCTTGTCCGCCAGCACCGCTTCGGTTGCAGCCCAGCACATTTCCTTGATCGCCATTTCGAGCCCCGCGGCACCGCTGGCGGCATCCCACGTGGTGTCGATGGTCTCGGTGCGGAACGCGCCGTCGAGCACCGCCTCGACCGAGCGGATCTTGGCGATATCGGCGTTGGTCAGGATCGGCTGATCGACTTCGAGCCGCTTGTGCGTGCCGGCATCGTGGCCGAGCAGATTGGGGCGCGGGCCGATCATCGAGACAAGGCTCATCACCAGCTCCTCGCGGATCGGATCAATCGGCGGGTTGGTGACTTGCGCGAAGTTCTGCTTGAAATAGTCGTAGAGCAGGCGCGAACGGTCCGACAGCACCGCAATCGGCGTATCGGTGCCCATCGAGCCGAGCGGATCATCGCCGGTGATCGCCATCGGCTCGAGGAACCTCGAGATGTCTTCCTGCGTGTAGCCGAAGGCCTGCTGGCGATCCAGCAGCGCCTCGGTCGTCAC
>CAIKKO010000546.1 GCA_903828025.1 uncultured Sphingomonadales bacterium | reverse complement strand
GGGATCAATATCCAGGCGATCTCGACCAGCGAGATCCAGGTTTCGGTGCTGATCGATTCGGACGAGGTTGAGCTTGCGGTGCGCGTGTTGCACACGGCTTATGGGCTGGATGCTGCGTAAGGCCTGCCTTGTTGCTGCCGTGATGCGGACCTAAGCGCTGGTCCCATTGCTGCCTTTGTCTCTGGAACACCGATGACCGCATACCCCAAGACCCACGCTCTGATGGCGCGCGGCGCTGCTTTCCTCGGGACCGAGCATGCCGTGCTGTGCGGCGCGATGAGCTGGGTGTCCGAACGCCATCTCGTGGCCGCGATCAGCAATGCCGGGGGGTTTGGCGTGATTGCCTGCGGGGCGATGACGCCTGAACTGCTCGACACCGAAATAGCCGCGACCAAGGCGCTGACGGGCAAGCCGTTCGGCGTGAACCTCATCACCATGCACCCGGGGCTGTTCGATCTGATCGAGGTGTGTTCGCGCCACCGCGTCGGCCATGTCGTGCTCGCGGGGGGCATCCCGCCCAAGGGCTCGGTCGAGGCGATCAAGGCGTTTGGCGCGAAAGTCATCGTGTTTGCGCCGACTTTGGCGCTGGCGAAAAAGCTGTTCCGACAGGGCGCGGATGCCTTGGTGATCGAGGGTTCGGAAGCGGGCGGGCATATCGGCCCGGTTTCGACATCGGTGCTGGCGCAGGAGTTTTTGCCCGAGCTGGCGGCGGATCATGTCGTGTTCGTGGCGGGCGGCATCGGGCGCGGCATGGGCATTGCCGCGTATCTGGAGATGGGCGCGAGCGGGGTGCAGCTCGGCACGCGGTTTGCCTGTGCGAGCGAATCCATCGCGCACCCGGCGTTCAAGGCCGCGTTCTTCCGCGCCAATGCCCGCGATGCCATCACCAGCGTGCAAGTCGATCCGCGCCTGCCGGTGATCCCGGTGCGCGCGCTGCGCAACAAGGGCAGCGAGGAATTTACCGCCAAGCAGATCGAAGTGGCCAAGCTGCTCGATGAAGGTGCGGTCGACATGGGCGCGGCGCAATTGCAGATCGAGCATTTCTGGGCCGGCGCGCTGCGCCGCGCGGTGATCGACGGCGATGTCGAGCGCGGCTCGGTCATGGCCGGGCAATCGGTCGGCATGGTCAGCAAGGAAGAGCCTGTTCAGGCGATCATGGACGAACTGATGACCGAGTGCGAGGCGGCGCTGACCCGCGCCTGATCGCTTGCCAAAGGAACCCGAAGCCATGCCGCAGCGCAATCCGGGCCGGGCCTCGATCGGCTTTGTTTTCGCCATCGTGCTGATCGACATGCTGGGCTTCGGCATCGCCTTGCCGGTGCTGCCCGGCCTGATCATGACCCTCGCGCATGTGCCGATTGCGGTGGCGGCGGAATATGCCGGATGGATGGGCGCGGGCTATGCGGTGATGCAGTTCGTGTTCGCCCCGGTGATCGGCAACCTCTCGGATCGGTTCGGTCGGCGGCCGGTGATGCTGGCGGCGGTGCTGGCGATGGCGCTCGATTATTGGCTGCAGGCGATGGCCCCGGTGTTCTGGTGGCTGATTATCGGGCGGCTGGTCGCGGGGGCGACGGGCGCAAGCTTTTCCGCCGCCTATGCCTATGTGGCCGATGTTACCCCGCCGGAGAAACGCGCCGCCAGCTTTGGCCTGATGGGCATGGCGTTCGGCATCGGCTTCGTCGTCGGACCGGCGCTGGGCGGACTGCTCGGCTCGATCGACCAGCGCTTGCCGTTCAAGGCCGCCGCCGCGCTGGCCTTTGCCAACTTCCTGTTCGGGCTGGTGTTCCTGAAAGAATCGCTCCCGCCCGAAAGCCGCCGCCCGTTCGATTGGCGCCGCGCCCATGCGCTGGCCTCGCTGCGCGCGCTGCGCCAGCAGAGCAGCACAGTGCTGTGGTTCGTGGCGGCGCTGGCCGTGTGGCAGCTGGCCTATATCGTCTACCCTTCCACTTGGGCCTATTTCGCGATTGCCGCCTATGGCTTTTCCACGCGCGAGGTCGGGCTGGCGCTGGCGATGGTCGGCGTGACGAGCGCGCTGGTGCAGGGCTTCGGGCTGCGCATGATCGTGCCGAAGCTGGGCGAGCGGCGCACGGTGTTCCTCGGCGTTGCGGGGCTGGGGACGGCGGCGGCGCTCTATACGGTCGCCACCACGACTTGGGAGGTGTACCTCGCGATCGCCATCGGCGCGCTGTCAGGCATGGTGCAGCCGTCCATTTCGGCGATGAACAGCAAGGCGGTCGATGCGCGCAGCCAGGGCGAATTGCAGGGCGCGACCCAGTCGATCAATTCCATCGCGGCGATCATCGGTCCGCCGCTTTATACGCAGACGCTGGCGCGGTTCAGCGGACCGCACGCGATCCTGAACCTGCCGGGCATGACCATGCTGCTCTCGGCGGCGATTTCCGTGCTGGCGATGCTGCTGTTTCTGAAAGGCGCGAGCCTGCTGGGCAAAGCGCCTCAGCGGTCCAGCTCGACATCCCAGTAAAGCCAATCGCGCCAGATTTCGTGCAAGTGGCCCGGCGGGAACAGGCGGCCCTTCTCCTGCAATTGCCATGAGGTGGGCCGGATCGGCTCGGTGATCAGGCGCATCTGCGCTTGCGCCGGGGTGCGCCCACCCTTGCGCATGTTGCACGGGGCGCAGGCCGCCGCGACGTTTTCCCACGTGGTGCG
>CAIKKO010000545.1 GCA_903828025.1 uncultured Sphingomonadales bacterium | reverse complement strand
GCCAAGGCGATCAGGGGCGGCAAGCGGGTGGTGAAGGAACGCTTTGGGGTTGATGCGGATACTTGCAGCGGCGATCATTCGTGCATCCGCCTTTCAGGCTGCCCGACGCTGACCTTGCGCGAAAACCCCGATCCGCTGCGCGATGATCCGGTGGTGCAAGTGCTCGATGATTGCGTGGGCTGCGGCCACTGCGGCGAGACGGCGCATGCCGCCGTGCTCTGCCCCAGCTTCTACCGCGCCGACATGGTGTTCAATCCGGGCCGCTGGGACCGCTGGCGGCAAAGGCTGCGCAGCGCCGTGATCGGCTTCCTCCAGGCGCGCTCCGCCCGCCGCCGCGCTCTGACGGCGTTCTGACCATGCCGTCGAGTGCAATCCGTCCGATCAACATCGCGATCATGGCGCTGGGCGGCCAGGGCGGCGGGGTCATGGCCGACTGGACTGTGCGCGCCGCCGAACTCGCTGGCTTCCGCGCGCAATACACCTCGGTACAGGGCGTAGCGCAGCGCACCGGTGCGACGATCTACTACATCGAACTGTTCCCCGAGGCGGAAATCGCGGCGCGCGGGCGCGAACCGGTGCTGGCGCTGATGCCGGTGCCGGGCGATGTCGACGTGGTCGTCGCATCCGAACTGATGGAAGCGGGCCGTGCGGTAATGCGCGGCTTCGTCACGCCCGAGCGCACCACCTTGATCGGGTCCACCCCACCGGGTCTTTGCGATTTCCGAAAAGATCGCGATGGCCGATGGACGCGCCGATGGCGGTGCGGTGCACGAGGCAGCGCAGGCCCGCGCCAAGCGCTGGATCGGCTTCGACATGGACCAGACCGCGCGCGAAGGCGGCAGCGTGATCAGCGCGGTGATGTTTGGCGCGCTCGCCGGATCGGGCGCGCTGCCGATCCCGCGCGACGTGTTCGCAGCCGTGATCCGCGAGAGCGGCAAGGCGGTCGCCGCCAACCTTGCGACATTCGCGCTGGGGTTTGATCGCGCGTGCGGGATTGGCCTGCCCGTGTCGCTGCCCGCCCCAGAGGCAGCGGCTGCACCCGAGCCGCCCGCCGCCGTGAAACCATTGCTCGCCCGGATCGAGGCCGAACTCCCGTTCATCGCGCGCGAATTTGCCATCGAGGGCCTGCGCCGGGCGATAGACTTTCAGGACTTGCGCTACGGCGCGCTCTATCTTGACCGCTTGCAGCAGGCCGCTGAGTGGGACGCCGCCGCTGGCGGCAGCGCCCGGCGCCACGAGCTGATCCGCGAACTCGCGCGCCATCTCGCGCTGTGGATGACCTTCGATGACACGTTCCGGGTCGCCGATCTCAAGACGCGCAGCAGCCGGTTCGAACGCTTCCGCCGCGAAGTGAACGCCGCGCCCGATCAGATCGTCGCCGTCACCGAATTCATGCACCCGCGCTTGCAGGAAGTGGCGGATTCGCTGCCCGCTGCGCTCGGCGGCTGGGCCGCGCGGCAGGCCTGGCTGGGGCGCTGGTTCGCCAAGGGCCGCAAGGTCGAGACCAGCAGTCTGCGCGGCTTTCTGATGCTCAGTCTGCTGGCGAACGGCCGCCGCTGGCGCCGCTCGACCATGCGTTTCCAGCGCGAGGACGCCGCCATCGGCGCGTGGCTGGAACGCGTGCGCCAGCTTGCGGCGAGCGATTATGCTGCAGCGGTAGAGCTTGTGCGGTGCCAGAAGCTCGTCCGAGGGTACGGCGAAACACATGAGCGCGGTTCGCGCAATTTCGCGAAGATCATGGCCGCGCTGGATGCGGGCGCGGGCGGCGCTGG
>CAIKKO010000544.1 GCA_903828025.1 uncultured Sphingomonadales bacterium | reverse complement strand
CGCGCCGCCACGCGCAACCCGGCAGGGTCAGGAAGAACCGCACGTGCCCCTCCACCATCCTGCGGATGGTCCCCTCCCCGTTCCGGGGAGGAACCGAACCGCCATATCCGCGTGGCGTTCGTTTCGACCAATTCGATCTGCCAGGGCGAACAGGTGGCGCAATTGTGGCCGCTGCTGTTTGACCGGTTCGGGCTGGAAATCATGTTTGCGCACCGCACGTTCAGCTGGGGCAGCGAAGCGCGCGGCAAGGCGCATGTGCATGTGGTGATCGTGGGGCTGGCGCACCGCGACCACGAACCCGCCGAAAAGAGCCTGTTCAGCTATCCCGATATCAAGGGCGATCCGGTGGAAAGCCGCCATGCGGCGCTGACGGCGTATCTGTTCGACGCCAAGGGCGTGGCGAACCGGCATCTGGTGGTGAAGGAGGAAGCGCGGCCGATCAATGGGGCTGGGAAAGTCGTGATCGGGTCCAAGCCGATTGACGGTGGCTACCTCATTTTTGACGCGACAGAGCGCTCCCAATTGCTTGCTGCTGAACCAGACGCCGCAGAGTTTCTTCGTCCGTTCATTGGTGCGCAGGAGTTTATCAACGGTGGGATGCGATGGATAGCAGCGTTGCAAACAGCATCGCCCGATAAACTGCGCCGATTGCCGAAACTGATGGAGCGTGTAGCGCTGGTCCGGCAGTTCCGGGAAGGGAAGATTCCATCAAAGGGGAAGGATGAGGACAAGAAGGTTGCGCCCGGTGGTTCGTCGAAGTCGTTGGCCACAACGCCGACAGCTTTTCACGTGACAGTCATTCCTAAGGCTCCGTATCTTGCGATACCCGAGGTCAGTTCAGAACGGCGTGAGTATGTTCCGCTGGGTTGGCTGGAGCCGCCGACAATTGCCAGCAACCTTGTCCGGGTGATGACAGACGCAGGATTGTTCGATTTTGGTTTGCTAACCAGCCGTATGAATATGGCATGGCTTGGCCACATCGGCGGGCGACTGAAAAGCGATTTCCGCTATTCCATCGGCCTCGTCTACAACACCTTCCCATGGCCCGATGCCACCCCCGCGCAGCGCGGACGCGTGGAGGCGCTGGCGCAGGCGGTGCTGGATGCGCGGGCCGCGCATCCCACGTCCAGCCTTGCCGACCTTTATGATCCGGACACGATGCCCACCGATCTGCGCCGCGCGCATGCCGCGCTCGATCTGGCGGTGGACCGGCTCTACCGTTCCGCGCCCTTTGCTTCGGACCGGGACCGGGTGGAGCATCTGTTTGGCCGCTATGAGGCGCTGGTGAACCCGCTGGAACGGCTCGGCGCGGCGAAGAACGCGCGCGTGGCAAGGAAGGCGGCTTCTCCCTCTCCCCTCAACGGGTGAGGGCTGTTTTGGGGAGCGCCGGGTTTGCGGCACCTGCCCCTCCACCACCTGCGGTGGTCCCCCTCCCCGTGCCGGGGAGGAATTACCCCTCCGTCAGCCCTTTCGGGCTGCCACCTCCCCATTTGGGCTGCGCCGAAATGGGGAGGGCTTGGGCGGCTTACTTCTTCGTGCGCAGTTTGCGGTGCGCGCCCAGATCCAGCACTTCGCTGGGCGGGCCGTCGTTTTCGAGCAGGCCGAGGCGGCGGGCGACTTCTTGATAGGCCTCTTCCTCGCCGCCCATGTCGCGGCGGAAGCGGTCCTTGTCGAGCTTTTCGCCGGTGGTCATGTCCCACAGGCGGCAGCCGTCGGGGCTGATTTCGTCGGCCAGGATCACGCGCGCGTAATCGCCATCCCAGATGCGGCCGAATTCCAGCTTGAAATCGACGAGGCGGATGTTGATCGCGGCGAACAGGCCGACGAGGAAATCGTTGACGCGGATGGCCATGCTGGAGATGTCTTGCATCTCCTCGTTGCTGGCCCAGCCGAAGCAGGCGATGTGCTCTTCGGCGATGAGCGGATCGCCCAGCGCATCGTCCTTGTAGTAGTATTCGATCAGGGTGTGGGGCAGCGGCTCACCCTCCTCGATGCCGAGGCGCTTGCTGATCGAGCCGGCCGCGACATTGCGCACGACGACCTCGATCGGGATGATCTCCACCTGCCGCACCAGCTGCTCGCGCATATTCAGGCGGCGGATGAAGTGCGTGGGGATGCCGATGTGGGCGAGGCGCGTGAACACATACTCGCTGATGCGGTTGTTGATCACGCCCTTGCCGTTGATCGTGCCGCGCTTCTGCGCATTGAAGGCGGTGGCATCATCCTTGAAATACTGGATGATCGTGCCGGGCTCGGGGCCTTCGTAGAGGATCTTGGCCTTGCCTTCGTAGATCTGGCGGCGACGGGACATGGGCGAGTCTTTCTGTAGCGTGCCGTGAAGATAGGCGCTCCGCGGCAAATCAAAAACCCCGGCGCGGCGAAGAGTTCACACCTTCGCATGGCCGGGGCATTAGCGGGCCCCATAGGCGAAAACGGCGTTTCGCGCAAATGCCGGGGTGCGGATTTTGCATGGGGGCCGCTCTGGCGAAGCGCGGCGGGTTTCGCTAGGGGCGGTGGCCGAAGGAGACCGCCCGATGGCCCGTGCCGAAACGCTTGCCCTGCTCACCCGCTACTATGCCGCGTTCAACGCGGGCGATTGGCAGGGGATGCTCGATTGCCTGGCGGACGATGTCGCGCACGATGTGAACCAGGGCGAGCGGGTGATCGGCAAGGCCACGTTCGCCGCGTTCCTCGGCCACATGGAGCGCTGCTACAAGGAGCGGCTGGCGGACATCGTGCTGATGGCGACCGACGACGGCGCGCGGGCGGCGGCAGAGTTCGTGGTCCACGGGGCCTACCTCGCCACCGATGAAGGTCTGCCCGAGGCTGCGGGCCAGACGTATGTGCTGCCGGCGGGCGCGTTTATTGCGGTCGAGGGCGGGCTGATCACGCGGCTGACGATGTATTACAATCTGGCCGACTGGACCGCACAGGTCGCCGGGTGAGCGTCACCGTCCGCCCGCTGACCGGCGCGGAAGTGGGCGCGGCGCTGGAGGATCTGGCGGCGCTGCGGATCGCGGTCTTTGCGGCTTACCCCTATCTCTATGATGGCGACGCGGCGTACGAGGCCGCATACCTTGCGGAATATGCGGCGGCGGCGGATGCGGTGCTGGTCGCGGCGTTCGATGGCGCGCGGATCGTGGGCGCGGCGACGGCGGCCCCGATGATCCACCAGAAGGCCGAGTTCCGCGAGCCGTTCGTGGCGCGTTTGGCCGCTTTGGGTCTGGACGTGGACCGGCTGTTCTACTTTGGCGAGAGCGTGTTGCTGCCGGACTATCGCGGGCAGGGGATCGGCCATGCGTTTTTCGATCACCGCGAGGCGCAGGCGCGGGCGTGCGGGACCAATGCCGCGTGCTTTGCGGCGGTGATCCGGCCTGAGGACCATCCGGCGCGGCCCCTTGGCTATGCGCCGCACGATGCGTTCTGGACGCGGCGCGGCTATGCGCCCGTGCCGGGGGCTGGTCACCGAACTGGCGTGGAAGGAGCACGGCGAGGCGGAGGAGAGCTGCAAGCCGATGCAGTATTGGTTGCGGACGTGGTGATGGACGCTGGCCCACCCCCGACCCCTCCCGCAAGCGGGAGGGGGGAAGCAGGGAAAGCCTCTCCCGCTTGCGGGCGGG
>CAIKKO010000543.1 GCA_903828025.1 uncultured Sphingomonadales bacterium | reverse complement strand
TGTTGCTCACGCTGCGCGCGCCAGCACCGGGCGATCCGCTGTCGGACGCGCTGGACCGCACCGCCTCGCAGGCCTCCGCGCAGCTCGCCGATGGCCGCACGATCACCCCCACGCTCACTGTGCGCGCCGCAGACGGGCGCTGGTGCCGCGAGTTCCGCGAAGGGGCCGAGAGCGCGCTGGCCTGCCGCGCGGGCGGGCACTGGTCGGTCGAGGCACGGGCACGCAGCGCAGCGGCGGGCGATTCGGGCGGCATCGCCGTTGCGAGCGGCGCAGACCCTGCACCGCTCGACGCGGCTTATGGCAGGATCAAGGCCTCCGACCCGCTTAGCGCAGCCGAAGAACGCCGCCTGCTGGCGAACCGCTGGCAGTAGCGTTCAGGGCTTCCAGACCAGCGTCAGGCCGCCCAGCGCATCGGCACTGCGCGCGGAAAAGCCCGCCCCGCCATAGGCCTGCAGGCGCACCTGACGGCTCAGCTTTGCGCTGATCCACAGGCTGCCCTCGCTGATTGGGCCGCGCCCGGGCGCGGCCGATTGCAACCAGTCGTAGTCCGCGCCGAGTGTGAGCGCCGATGTGATCTGATGGCTTGCGCCGCCGCCGAAGCCCCAGCCATCGCGCAAGGGGAACTGCACCGAGCGCCCGAGGAACCGCCGCCGCGCGCCCGCGTAAACGCTCGTCGGCCCGAAGGTTCCGACCACATCGGCGGCCAGCGTGACATCGACCTTGCCCGTGCCGATACCCTTGCGCGAAGAGGCAGTGGGCAGCTTGATCCGCCCACGCGGCTCAAGCGAAATCTGCTCGGAAAGCGGCAGGCTATAGGCCAGAGTCACGGTCGTATCGCCGATCCCCCCGCGATTGCGCAAGGGTGCGGCCACGGGCCCGACCGGGACAATGGGCCCGATGATGCTGGCACCGCTCTCCGGTTCGCCGCTCCCCCCGCCAGTGCCCGAGCTGCCTGCGCCAGTCTCGGTTTCGGTTTCCTTTTCGGAGACGACTCCGCCGCCGCTGCCGCCGCTGCTGCCACTGCCGGACGCGCCGCTGCCTGTGCCATCCAGCAGCGTGCCCGGCCCGTGGATATGGACATAGGGCACAGTCACTTTCACGCTGAAGCGCGCATGGGTGTATTTGATCGAGACCGGCAGCGTGGCCACCTCGGTCCGTGCGGTCTGGCCATAGCGCCCTTCGGCATACGTCGCGCCCACGCTCACGCGCAGGCTGTCTTCGCTGCCCGGGGCCAGGGTCGTGGCCGGTTCAGGCACCGACGGAGTCACCGCCGATTGGGCTGAGGCAAGGCCCGGCACGATGATCGCCGCAAAGGCGAACCAAGCCCCCTTAAGGTGCCGAAGCTCAAACCGCACCATAGACACCTTTCCCGTTGTTGCGACCGCGTCTCTGCAACGCGGCTGCGAGAAGGGCAAGGTGAACCCGGTCCGTTTTGCGTCAGGACGGGTGCGCGAGGTGGACGAGCAGATCCGGGGTGAGGACTTGCGGCAGTTCGCTTTCCGCGCCGCTGGCGGGATACCACAAGTAAAGCGGCACCCCGGCGCGGCCATGGTCCTTGAGGAAGCGGCTGATCGC
>CAIKKO010000542.1 GCA_903828025.1 uncultured Sphingomonadales bacterium | reverse complement strand
GTTCTCGGACCAGCTCAAGCTCAGCCTCGCGCTGCGCTATGACATCGAGGACCGCAAGGTCGACAACAACGTGCCGACGGGACGGCGCACCCGTTGGGTCGGCAACGTGCTTACGGGCAATCCCAATGGCACGGCGACCACCCCGGCCAATTACTACCTCAATCCCGGCCTCGATCCGGCTTACAACCCGAGCGGTGTGCTCGGCCCGCGCAGCGCGGTTTACCGGCAGCTTGAACCGAAGCTTTCGATGACCTACGAGCCATCGCGGGATCTGACGCTCTATGCCAACTGGGGTATCGGCTTCAAGGCTGGCGGCTTCAACGCCGGTGGCAGCAAGGCGATCATCAACGGCTACTTCAACAACGGTGGATCGTTCTTCGGTGGCCCCATCAACGCCGGGCTGAGCATCAACGACGATTACCGCAAGGAAAAGGACAGCGCGTTCGAAGTCGGGCTCAAGGGCAAGATTCTCGATGGGCGCGTGAGCTACGAGGCAGCGGGCTATTACACCGATGTCACCGACCAGCAGTTCTTCGAGTTCTTTGTCGGCCCATTCGGCCTGCTACGGCTCGTGTCCAACATCGACAAGGTCCGCCTCTACGGCGCGGAAGGGTCGCTTGATGTGCGCGTGCTCGAAGGCTGGCACGTCTTCGGTTCGGCCAACGTGACCAACAGCAAGATCAAGAAGAACAGCGCACGGCCTTATACGGTCGGTAACAAGGCACCCTACACGCCGGATTACACGCTCAACTTCGGCTCGCAGGTCGACGTGCCGTTCAATGACGACATCAACGTGGCGCTGCGGGCCGATTACCGCGTCACCGGGCCGACGTTCTTCCACACGGTCCAGAACAACAACGTCCCCAACATCTTCTTTGGTGACGGTGCGTTCGGCAAGGGCAACTTCGTCAATTCGCAGCGTGACGCTTTCGGCGTCCTGAACTTGCGCGCGACCGTCAGCGGCAAGAACTGGAGCATCGCAGGGTTTGCGAACAACGCGCTTGCCAAGCACTATCTGGCTGAAGTGATCCCGGCGCCCGAGTTCGGCGGCGATTTCGTCTCGCCGGGCGCAGGTGCGTATTACGGCGTGGAAGTCGGCTTCAAGTTCTGAAGCCAGCGGCCAAGGCCCAAAACATGCGGGGCGAAGCGCAAGCTTCGCCCCGTTTTTTGTGCCGAGTGGTTATGGCGTGAGGTCAGGGCGTTCCAAACAGCGCCTCGCGCGCAGCCGGATCAGGGTTGCCGATCTTCATCACATCGGCGAGCATCGCCATGCCGCGCTGAACCGCAGGACGCGCCTCGATCGTGCTGGCCCAGCGCTCGACATGCGGGAAGGCCGCAATATCCACCCCATGCAGTGCGCGGATCACCGGCGCGCACCACGGATAGGTCGCCATGTCCGCCAGCGAATATTCCGCTCCGGCAAGATATTCGCGTTCGCCCAGCACCGAGTCCATCAGCACGTAGAGCTTCATTGTCTCGCCGCAGTACCGATCGACCCCGTACTGGATATGCTCGGGCGCATAGCCACGGAAATGCCCGCACTGGCCGAACATCGGGCCGACATTGGCGCACTGGAAAAACAGCCACTGCGTAATGATGGAACGCTGGACCGGATCATCCGGCCAAAATGCCGGGGCCTTCTGCGCAAGATAGAGCAGGATCGCGCCGGATTCGAACACAGCGTGGGGCCGCCCCCCCGGCCCGTCCTGATCGACGATCGCGGGGATGCGCGCATTCGGGCTGATCGCGCGAAATGCCGCATAGTGCTGTTCGCCACTCAAGATGTTCACAGGCCGCACGGTATAAGTGAGGCCCATTTCCTCGAGCGCGATCGCGATTTTGTGACCGTTGGGGGTTGGCCAGTAATAAAGCTCGATCATTGCGGGTGCGCCGCGCGCAGGGCAAGGCACTCCTGCACGGCTGCCTGACAGGCCGCGGCGCTGCTGTCGCCGTCGAACGGCTGGTTGTAGTGCGAGCGAACCGAGGGACGCTGGATTGCAGTTTCAAACCACGCCGCAAGCGCGGGGCGGCCTTCGCGCCAATTGTAGTTCGGATAGACCGGGTCTTTCGCCTCATAAAACTCGGCGCGGAAACCCAGATAGCTGATGGCGTGGAGCATCGAGGCGTGGCCGATGTCGAAATCGTCCCAGCCATGCTCGGCGCCGCGTTCGAGGCTGTCGAGCCCCGCGTTGAACTTGGGCCAGAGCCACGTGAACAGGCCCATGTTCCACTGCGCCTCGGGCTTCCATTGCTCCATCACCATCTGCACGGTCGATTCGAAGATCGTATCGCATAGCGACATGCGGCTGAGTGCATCCCAGCGTTTTGGCCCAACTTCGGGATACATGCGGCGCGCGCGGCTGGTGGCATCGAGATATTCGCAGATTGCCTGACTTCCGAATACGGGCTGCCCGGTGTCAGTGACAAGCGTGGGGACTTTGTCCAGCGGGTTGATCGCGGAGATGTCGTAGGAGTCGCCGCAATCTTCGCCCTGGTTGTTTTTGAACGGAAAGGTCGCGACTCGTTCGAGGTGGTCCCAGTGGCCGCACTCATGCGCCGTTACCAGCACCT
>CAIKKO010000541.1 GCA_903828025.1 uncultured Sphingomonadales bacterium | reverse complement strand
CGATCTGGTCCTGCACATAGGCCGAGAGGGTCTGGACGTTGGCGTGGGTCGAGCGGCTGGGCGCGCCGAAGGTGACCGCGGGGATGGTGAGCCGGTCGGCCAGAGCAACCACGGTGGAGCCCTGAAACACCCCGTCGGCGCGGACGGCATCGGTGGTCTGATCGCCCGCTTCGATCCCGGCGATCAGGGTGTGGCCGATGGGTCCGGTCTTGCCCTGCCAGGTAAGGCCCGCTTGTCCGATCCAGCTGCCGCGCACGACGGCGTTGTCGTACGCACCGAGCGCGACGGTCTGGCTGACCGGGTTCACCGCAGCGGCAGCGTAGATATTGGCGTAGTACTTGTCGGTGTGGCTGTACTGGCCGGAGACGTTCAGCGTGAGCCCGTCCGCCAACTGGTGCTGCACCCGCACTTCGGCGATGTGGGCCTGCACTTTGGCAATGTTCACATCGGTGCGGCCGAAGAAGGTGTCGCGATAGCCTTCGAGCGGCCGGTTCACAGGCAAAGGGCCGCCGAGCGAGGGCACGCCGCGATCGGCGGTGCGGCGATCGTCGTCGTAGTTGTACGACAGGTCGATGCGCGTTGCATCATCGGGGGCGAAGGCCAGCGCGGGGTTCACGCCGATGAAGCGGCCCTCGAAATCCTGCCGGTGGTTGGCGAATTCCTCGTAAGTGCCATTGATCCGCGCGCCCACGGTTTGCGAGAGCGGCTGGTTCAGATCGGCGGCGAGCGCGAATTCGCCGAACGTGCCGACCGAGGCACTCGCGCCGAGGCTGGGGCCGGTGAGCGTGGGCACTTTGCGCACGCGGTTGATCACCCCGCCGCCGCCGCCCCGCCCGAACAGCAGCGCATTGGCCCCTTTCAACACTTCGATGCGTTCGATGTTGTAGAGCGAGCGGTAATATTGCGTGTCATCGCGCAGCCCGTCGAGGAAGAAGTCGGCGGTGGTGCTCTGGCCGCGCAGCACGATCTGATCGCGGTTGCCCTCGCCCAGCCCCAGCACCACGCCCGGCACGTAGCGCAGCGCATCGCCAAGCTGGCTGACACCCTGATCATCAAGCTGTTCGCGGGTCAGGACAGTGACGGTCTGCGGCACGTCGAGGAGCGGAGTGGGGGCCTTCAGGCCGCTCGCGGTGGGCGCGCGGTAGCTGTCAGTCTGCCCGGTCACCACGATCACGGGGTGTCCATCGTCTTCGGCCATGGGAACGTCTGCAGCCTGCGCTGCGCAGGGCAGCAGGATTGTTGAAGCGAGCAGGAGGGCGGAGAGGGGTTTCACGGGCGGCATCCTTTTTGAGAGTCGTTCTCAAAAAGGCCTTATTGCGAGTCGTTCGCATTGCCAATCGAAATGTTGCGAATCATTCGCAACACTATGCGTTCTGCACACGAAAGCGCCGCCGGGGGATGAGTCCACCAGCGGAGCGGGATATCAGCCTTGAGGGGAAGCGCGCGGCGCCTCAGAGGTGCGGGAGCGCCGCCTCGGCGAGGATCAGTGCCAGCGCGCAGCCCAGCACGATAAACCGGCGCATCGCGTCGGCGAGCCGCCCGGCGGGGACGAAAGTCGGGGCGAGAGCGATTATGCGGGCCATGGCTGCACTATGCGCTCCGCCGCTTAAAGACCCGTAAACGCCCCGCGCGCGTGCTGCGGACCGGTCAGCCGATCCATTCCACCAGCGAAGCAAGGCACTCGCGCGCCAGCAGCTTGCTGCGCTCGGGGCTCCAGCCTTGCGCCGGGTCGGGCAGGTCATCGTTGTCCTTGAACGGCATTTCGAGCGTCATCGCGACCGCGCCGAAGCGTTCGGCGATCTGGTTGGTGGCCATCGCGAGATTGGCTTTGCCCGGCCGCGCGGCGGGATAGCCCCGGCGTGTCTGAAAGTCAGGCGTGCGGCGCTGCAGGATCGCGCGGTAGCGGGTGTAGGCTTCGCCTTGCGCTTCGGTCCAGCTCGGGATGCCTTCGAACCCGGCGAAGAACACGTGCGGGATCGCCTCATCGCCGTGGACGTCCATGAAGAAGGCCACCCCCGTTTCATCCATGGCATTGCGGATCGCCAGCACTTCGGGCGCGCGCTCCAGTGTGGGGGTGTGCCATTCGCGGTTGAGATTCACGCCCAGCGCATTGGTGCGCAGATGGCCCCGGCGCGAACCATCGGGATTGGCATTGGGCACGACATGGAAGCGGCAGAGCTGGCGCAGGCGGCGGGCATGCGGGTCCGCCGGATCGGTCAGCATGTCGAGCGCGCCTTCCATCCACCATTCGGCCATCGATTCGCCCGGGTGCTGGCGCGCGATGAGCCAGACCTGACGCTCGCCCTCACCCATGGAGAGGCAGTCGATCGGCTGGCCATCGAGGCTGCGGCCCAGCACTTGGTGCTCCACGCCAGCGCAGGCCGCGACTTCGGCGATGAGATCGTGGTGCCGCTCCATCGCATAAGGCGCGAAATAGGCGAACCAGCAGGTGCCGGCGCTGGGGGTGTAGCGGATCGTCATGGTGCCGCCGTCCACCCCGGCGTCGTAGCGGGTTCCGGCGCGGGCCCAATAGTCGCGGTCTTCGGAAACACAGGCGCGGTAGCCGATCCAGCCATCGGGATAAGCGGCGGCGGCGAGGCCGGTGATTTTCAGCTCCAGTTCGCGGCCCGCGCAGCCGCCGACGCGGAAATGGAACCACTGGAAGAATT
>CAIKKO010000540.1 GCA_903828025.1 uncultured Sphingomonadales bacterium | reverse complement strand
GCCGCGAAATCCCGCAAAGGCATGCCATGCATGATCGTCTTGGTTTCGCCCGCCTCCCAATTTGTAGAGTTCCTCGCAAAGGGGAGGAATTTCCAATTGCTCGGCAACAAAAAATTCACCGGACTCCAAACTGCCGACAAGTTCAACTCGCTCCTGCTCAGTAAGCGAGCCGGTTAGCCAGATTTCGCCGAACACCTTGTAGTTACCCGCGTCGCGATAGAGATATTCAAAGACAATGTACGACACGTTCAATGTCATTTCTGATCTAATCCGTTGCGTTAGTACGCACGGCAATGGCCACCGATGCCTTGGAAGCCAATCCGTAGGCCGCCGATTCCCGCAAACAAGTCAATAAAACGGAATGACCTTTGATGCTGGCCTGCGGTCACAATGCGGGCGGCATCCTTGAGCACACGCATGACGAGCGGCGTTGGCGTGTTGGTACCATTGGCATAGCGAGCGATCATGCGATCCGATTTCAGCACCAGTGCGGCTGCCTCCTGATGGGTCAATCCCGCTTGTTCGCAAAGGCGGTTGAATTCGTTCTGCCTCACCGTCGATTTGCGCATTGAAGCAGTCCCTGTGTCATTTTTTGCCACCGTGACCAACCGAGTCCCAGTTGTCAATTTGTTCTCTATATGTTCAGGAGGGTTGTCAACAGCCGGTTGGTCCAATTTGGAAGACCGACACAGCGAGGGCCGTTAGCACCGCCTCCGCACAAACCACTTTCCTACACGCCCCTTTCCCGGCATCAATCGCGCGCTCTTTGAACCGTGGTTCTCGCGGCCGCGCCCGATCTTGTCTCCCTTGCGTGTGCGGGACAGGGTCGGTGTGCCCGGCAGGCTGTTTCCAACATGCCGCTGTTTCGCGCGCAGGTGGCGGGCCGAGCGATCCGGTGAAATGTCCTTGAATTTCAGCGCAAAGCCCCGCCCAAGCCGGGATTGACAGTTTTCCCTCAGGACCGTGTCAACCGTGTCAACTTGCCGCCGGTTCGGCCTCATCCACCGACGCCGCCACCGCAGGCTTGAGCGCGATGCCAATGGCGATCAGGGCGGGCCAGGCGAGGTAGGTGAGGACTTCGAGGTTTTCGCCGAAGCTGTAGAACAGGTAGGTCAGCGCCATCGCCAGCCCCAGTTCGCCGATCTTGCCGCGCATGGCCGCCGCGCCGGTGGCGATGAGCGTCCAGGCCATCGGCACGGCCAGCGCGATCACCCCGGTCAGGCCTTTGACATAGAGCAGGCCGTACCAGGTGTGGTGGCTGCCAATCGGCATGTATTCCACCAGATGCGGCCCGCGCTCGACAATGCCGTGGCCGAACCAGTAGGCCTCGTGCTCCCAGCGCTGCACCGCGATCCGCCCCAGCGCGGCGCGCACGCGGGAGGAGGAGGCGCGCGCACCGGCGAAGGCATCTTGCGACCATGTGGCCAGTTCGAGCAATTGCGGCGCAAACCATCCTCCCAGCATCACCACCGGGGCCAGCGCAAAGATCGTGCCCGGGCGGCGGAGCTTTCCGATCAGCATCGCCAGCGGGATGATCACCGCCAGCGCGATCAGCGCCATGCGCGAGGCGGTGAGCAGCGCGAACAGCACCGAGGCGACATAGCCGGTCCAGCGCCATGCGGTGTTCGTCTCGAACCGGGCGAGCAGGAAGTGGATCACCGCGACGATCCCCGCCGCCGGGGCCCATGGCGCAAAGAACTGCCAGCGCACGGTGCCCGTCTCCGGGTCGGAGGTGTAGAGGATGACCGTGAAGAACACGTCGCCCGCGCCGCCCAGCGCGGTCAGCGGAGAGACCCAGAGCTTGGCGGGGAGATGCAAGACCGGCGCGAGCAGGAAAAACGGCAGCAGGATCAGCGTCTGGCGCGCGAGGCGGCACACCGCGCGGGCCAGCACTTCGATGCGGATCGGCAGCACATAGCCCGCCAGCGGAAACAGCGCGATCAGCGCCCAGCCCTTGGCCCATCCCGCCGCCGATTTGAGCGTCTGCGCGCTGCCCAGCTCGTAATTGGCATGGCCGATCAGGAGGATGACCAGCATTGCCGCCATACCGATTAGCCATGCGGTGACCGCGAGCGGCAGCGGGCCGGGCGGCCGCTGCTCCGGCGGCAGCGCGGGCGCGAGAAAATAAGCGCGCACCGATTGCCAGCCAAGCACCCAGCCCAGCGCGGGCCCGACGAAATAGAGCCCGCCAACCAGCCACAACACATAGGTCGCGCCGAGCGTCCAGGCGATCAGCTGCTCCGGAGCGGACAATCGGGGATCGAGAGGTGTCGGCATACCAATCCTAAGCCAAGATTGGCCATTAGGGTGGCGGGGAGGGTTGCGGCAAGCTCCATCGCGCAGAACGATGGGTTTCAGCGGCGGTGCTGCGCCGTCGTTCGCAAAATGCCACGCGCCTTGCGACGAAGTTTGCAAAATGCCTTCAAGCAGGCCGGTGCTGCGCAAAATGCCGGGGCCAAAGGGCATCGCCGATAGCGCCGGGGCTGGCGATTCCCGCGCTTGGCACGCGCTTTGCTGAGCAGGGGGCATGACCAGTCTCGCTTTGCCCGCCCCTTCGCCGCTCCTGCGCTTCAACCATCGGCTCGCCGATCGGATCGGGGGGCGCGACAATGCTATCGACCGGCTCCGGCTGTTTGCGGCGCTGGCGGTGGTGCTGGGCCATAGCTGGCACCTCACGCAGGGCCCCGCTGCCCGGCCGCCGCTGCAGGACTACACCGTGTTTGGCTTTCACAGCCTTGCGGTGCATGTGTTCTTCTTTCTCTCGGGGCTGCTCGTCACCGAAAGCGCGCTGCGCCATGTCGACAATCCGCTGGGCTATCTGAAAAAGCGCGCGCTGCGGATCTTTCCGGCGCTGGCGGTCAACGCAGTGGTGGTGCCCGTCGTGCTCGTGGCAGCCGGCGCGTGGACCGGTGTCGGGCCGGGTGAGATGGTCCGCTATGCGCTGCGACTGGTCACGCTGTTTTCGATCGAGTTTGCGCATCCCGGCGCGTTTGCGCAGGCGCCGTTCGCCGGGGCGATCAACGGCTCGGTCTGGTCGCTGCGCTATGAGATCGTGGTCTATGTCCTGCTGATCGGCGCGAGCCTGAG
>CAIKKO010000539.1 GCA_903828025.1 uncultured Sphingomonadales bacterium | reverse complement strand
GAAGCTGCAGTTGAGCGCGCGGGCCTGCGCGAATCCGGCCACGCCGAGCGGGTTGATCGTGCCTTCGGCACCGCCTGCCAGCATGATATCGGCATCATCATCGCGGATCATCCGCGCGGCATCGCCGATCGAGTGCGCGCCGGTCGAGCAGGCGGTGACGACCGCGTGGTTGGGGCCCATCAGGCCATATTTGATCGAGACCTGGCCCGAGATCAGATTGATCAGGCGGCCGTGCACGAAGTGCGGTGAAACTCGGCTCGGGCCCTTTTCATGCAGGACAATCGATTCGCTCTCGATCCCCGGCAACCCGCCGATGCCCGAACCGATCGAGCAGCCGGTGCGCATCTTGAGCTCATCGTCCATATCGACAAGCCCCGCGTCCTCAAGCGCCTGACCCGCCGCGTCGATCCCGTAAATGATGAACGGATCGACCTGGCGCTGGACTTTGTGATCGACACGCTTGTTCGGATCGAAGCCATAAGGATGGTCCGCCGGCTTCACTTCGCAGGCAATCAGGCACTTCTGGCCTGTGGTATCAAAGCGGGTGATGGGGCCCGCGCCCGATTTGCCGGCAATGAGATTGGCCCAGACGGTTTCGACATCGGCCCCCAGCGGGGTGACGAGGCCAAGTCCGGTAATGACGACACGGCGCATTGAGGTCTCCGAAACGGGGTCTCAAACAGGTCCGGCGGAAAGCCCGGAAACGGACCAAGAAGCACAACAGGCCCAGACCCTTAGGGGGCTGAGCCTGTCGAAGCCCCGTCGCTTGCCTCCGGGCATGCCTGCTGACCCCGGTAGAGGTGCAGGCCCCGGACGGCAGACGGGGTTGGGTATCCGAAAGGATCAGCCCTTGTTTTCGTCGATGTACTTGATCGCGTCCGAGACGGTTGCGATCTTCTCGGCCGCATCGTCGGGGATTTCGACACCGAATTCTTCTTCAAATGCCATGACCAGCTCGACGATGTCGAGGCTGTCTGCACCGAGATCGTCGATGAAGCTCGCGTCTTCGGTGACCTTGTCAGCCTCTACCCCGAGGTGCTCGACAACGATCTTCTTCACGCGGTCGGCGGTATCGCTCATTCTAATGCCCCTTCAAGGAACTGGGTTGGTATCTCAGAAATCTGGCCATCGCCCTAATGTCCCGATTGCCGACTGGCAAGTGGCGCAATGTGGACGAATGTGGGTGACCGGGCGGCGCTTACCCCTTGGGCTGCTCCACCATGCGGATGCTAAGCTCGTGCAGCTGGCGCAGCTCTGCCGGTGAGGGTGCGCCCATGAGCAAGTCCTCGGCGCGCTGGTTCATCGGGAACAGCGTGATTTCGCGCAAGTTTTGCGCGCCGCAGACGAGCATGACCACGCGGTCCACGCCCGCAGCCATGCCGCCGTGCGGCGGCGCGCCATACTGGAACGCGCGGTAAAGCCCGCCGAAACGCTCCTCCACATCGGCTTTCGAGAGGCCAACGAGTTCGAACGCTTTCACCATGAGCTCGGGGCTCTGGTTGCGGATCGAGCCCGAGGCGATCTCGTAGCCGTTGCACACGAGGTCGTACTGGAAGGCCTTGATGGTCAGCGGGTCTTGGCCCTCCAGCGCGGCCATCCCGCCCTGCGGCATCGAGAACGGGTTGTGCGCGAATTCGACCTTTTTGGCGTCCTCGTCCCATTCGTAGAACGGGAAATCGACGATCCAGCACAGTTCGAAGCGGTCCTTGTCGATCAGGTTCAGCTGCTCGGCGACGCGGGTGCGGGCAAGGCCCGCCAGCTTGGCGGCCTGCTCGGGCTTGCCTGCAGCAAAGAACAGGCCGTCATCCGGGCCGAGACCGAGCGCGGCATAGAGCGCTTCCATGCCTTCCGCACCGTGGTTCTTGGCGATCGGGCCGCCGAACTCACCGCCCTTGCGGGTGACATAGCCGAGGCCGGCGTGGCCTTCGCTGCGCGCCCACTCGTTCATGTCGTCGAAGAACTTGCGGCTCTTGTCCGCCGTGCCCGGCGCGGGAATCGCGCGCACGGTGCCGCCGCCCGCGACGATCTTCTCGAACAGGCCGAAGCCCGAGGTGGTGAAGTGCGCGGCGACATCGGTAATCAGCAGCGGATTGCGCAAGTCCGGCTTGTCCGAACCGTATTTGAGGATCGCGTCGTCATACGCAATGCGCGGGAACTGGCCCGAGGGCGTGACCGGCTTGCCATCGGCAAACGCTTCGAACACCCCGCCGATCACCGGCTCCATCGTCTCCCAGACTTCTTCCTGCGTGACGAAGCTCATTTCGAGATCGAGCTGGTAAAATTCACCCGGCAGACGGTCGGCGCGCGGGTCTTCATCGCGGAAGCAGGGCGCAATCTGGAAATAGCGGTCGAACCCCGCGACCATCAGCAGTTGCTTGTACTGCTGCGGCGCCTGCGGCAGCGCATAGAACTTGCCCGCATGGATGCGGCTCGGCACGAGGAAATCGCGCGCGCCTTCGGGGCTGGATGCGGTGAGGATCGGGGTCGAATATTCGGTGAAACCAGCGGCCTCCATGCGGCGGCGCATGTCCGAAATGACCTTGGTGCGGCGCACGATGTTGGCGTGCAGCGTCTCGCGCCGAAGGTCAAGGAAGCGGTAGCGCAGGCGGATATCCTCGGGATATTCCTGCTCGCCCGCAACCGGCATCGGCAATTCTTCGGCCGCCGAAAGCACGGTGGCGGCGCGCGCGTAGACTTCGATTGCGCCGGTCGAAAGGTTGGGGTTCACCGTGCCAGCGCTGCGCGCCTTGACCTCACCCTCGATCATCACGACGCTTTCGACGCGCAGGCTTTCAAGAATAGCGAGCGCCGGGCTGTCGCTGTCGGCCACGACTTGCGTGATGCCATAGTGATCGCGCAGATCGACGAACAGCACGCCGCCATGGTCGCGCTTGCGGTGCACCCAGCCCGAAAGGCGCACATTCTGCCCGACATCCGCCTGTGCCAGCGCGCCGCAGGTGTGGGAACGATAAGGGTGCATCGGGCAACTTCCAATTGGGCTGGCCAATCGGCCAGCATTCGGGCAGGGAATGGCTGCGGCCAAGAGGCGATGGCCGCTCGTTTGTCAAGCCGCAGGCCCCGGACGGGGCCACCATCAGCCCCGGCCAAACCTGCGTCAGCGGGTTAGGGGCCCATACAGAAAAGTGCGATGAAGATACACCCGCTCATCACCACGACCGAAGCCCTTGCCGATCTGTGCGAGCGTCTCGCCAAGGCCGATTTCATCACGGTCGACACCGAGTTCATGCGCGAGAACACCTATTGGCCCGAACTGTGCCTGGTGCAGATCGCGGACGACAAG
>CAIKKO010000538.1 GCA_903828025.1 uncultured Sphingomonadales bacterium | reverse complement strand
CGTCACCAGCGGGGGAAAGGCATAGGGCACGTTCTGCGCATAGCCGAGCACGCCGGTGGTCGGGACCTCCAAGCCGAGGATCGACAGGTATCCGCTGGTCCCCCGGTGGCTGATCACCAGCCACGGATGGTCGAGATTCGCGCCGTACTGCCCCCAGTACAGCCGGGGATGCGCGTTGAAGATCATCATCCCGCTCATCAGCATGATAAAAATGCTCAGGGCATTGATCCAGTGCCAGATGCGCACCGGCAGGCGCGTGCGGTAGATCAGCGGACTGTCAGGCCTCTCGGCGCTGACCGCTTCCGGCTCGGCATAGTGTGTCGCCATTGTCTTCCGCTCCCCCGCGTAACGCGTCTGCCCCAGAGCATGCCCTGTTCCAGTGAAAGGGCAAGCGTCTCGACATCCGGTTCGGACGGTAGCGGACAAACGTTACAGCACGCGCAGATTATTTTGCATTGGCGGCATGGAGCCAATCGGCATGGCGCGGCGCGCGCTTGGTTTCGGACCATTCGTCGAGCATCGGCTGCGCCACCCGCAGCAGTTCGGTATATTGCGCCGGGGTGCCGATATCGGCAGCGAGTTCAAGCCGGTGGCCATTGGGATCGAAGAAATAGATCGACTGGAACACGCCGTGGTGCGTCGGCCCCAGCACCTCTACGCCCTCGGCCTCGATATGCGCCTTGGCGGCCAGCAGCGCGGCCACATCGGGCACGCGGAACGCCAGATGCTGGACCCACTCGGGCGTATTCGGATCACGGCCCATCGCCGGTTGCTGCGGCAGTTCGAAAAACGCCAGCACATTGCCCGCCCCGGCTTCGAGGAACACATGCATGTAGGGATCATAGGCCCCGGTCGAAGGCACATGATCCTCCGCAAATGCCGTCACGTAACGCATGCCGAGCACGCGTTCATACCACGCCACCGTCTCCTTGGCGTCGCGGCAGCGGTAGGCAACATGGTGGATACCCGCGAGATTCACAGCGTGCGTCATTGGGCGGGCTCCTCGACCTTTAGCGCACCGCGCCGGATCTGATCGGCCTCCATCGACTTGAACAGCGCGGTGAAATTGCCCTCACCAAAGCCTTCGTCGCGTTTGCGCTGGATGAATTCGAAGAACACCGGGCCGATCACGGTCTGCGAAAAGATCTGGAGCAAGAGGCGGGGATCGCCCGCTTCGGTCGATCCATCGAGCAGAATGCCGCGCCGCTGCAATTCGGCGGTCGGCTCGCCGTGGCCGGGGAGGCGGTCTTCCAGCATCTCGTAATAGGTGGCGGGCGGGGCGGGGGCGAAAGGTGCCCCCAGCGCCGCAAGCCGGTCCCAGGTGCCGATCAAATCATCGCAGGCGAAGGCGATATGCTGGATGCCCTCGCCATTATATGCACGCAAGTATTCCTCGATCTGCCCGCCGCCCTGTCGGCCTTCCTCGTTCAAGGGAATGCGGATCTTGCCGTCGGGCGCGGTCATCGCGCGGCTCGTGAGGCCGGTATACTCGCCCTTGATGTCGAAATAGCGGATCTCGCGGAAGTTGAAGATGCGCTCGTAGAACGCCGCCCAGTGCGCCATGCGCCCGCCATAGAGATTGTGGGTGAGGTGATCGATCACCTGAAGACCCGCGCCCACCGGATGGCGGTCTGCGCCCGGTTCCCACACGAAGTCGATGTCGTAGATCGACAGTTCGCCCGCACCCGTATCGTAACGGTCGATCAGAT
>CAIKKO010000537.1 GCA_903828025.1 uncultured Sphingomonadales bacterium | reverse complement strand
CCTCTCCTGCTGCCGGGATGGCGCCTTCACTCAGGCAGCGAAGCGCAGATACGGAGCAGAGCAATGTGCGACTACTCACTGGAAATGTACGGCTCCCGCCCGGCGCGGGAATCCGAACGCTATGAAACGGTCCGCTTCCCCTCTGGCAGCATTGGCCTGGCCTCTCCCGGGGATTGCGGCACGGCGGTCTGCGTCCAGTACGATACGCGCCTGCGGCTGGAGAACATCCCGCTGCATATTCAGGCCAGCCTTCGCGTCAACGCCACCGAGGAGGTCACCTTCGTGCGCCTTGACCACGGCGCCTACCGGGACGGCATCCGATTCCGCAACGGGAAGGATATTTCCATCCAGCAACTCAACAGCGGCGTGACCGCGGTGGTGGTGCAGATGCTGGAGACCATGCCGACGGCGCCAGCCATTCGGGCCTTCGAACGGGCCTGACGCCTTGCGACGGACGCCAGCCAGGTCGGCGATTCCGTCCCAAACCAAGCAGCCGCCCGTACCCAGCGGGCGGCTGATTGCTGAAAATTGAACGACGAAATGCGTTTTTGCCCGATTGGATGACGAAAAAATCCCTTCTGCCGGGTCAAATCTATTGAATTTGCGCAAAATCGGGTCAAAAATCGCTGAGCGAGCGAAAATCCCCGTGGCGGTTTGGCGCGGCGGATGTTATCAGCCAGCGGTTTCCTGAACTGAGCCGTCCCCATGCCGGGACGGCTTGGCCGGATCTTTTGAGAGAGGCTGCGCCGTGAAAAAGATCGAGGCTATCATCAAGCCATTCAAGCTGGACGAGGTGAAGGAAGCCTTGCAGGAAGCAGGGCTTCAGGGCATCACCGTCACTGAAGCCAAGGGCTTCGGACGGCAGAAGGGCCATACCGAACTCTATCGCGGCGCCGAATATGTCGTCGATTTCCTGCCCAAGGTGAAGCTTGAGGTGGTCGTGTCCGATACGCTGGTCGACCGGGTGGTGGAGGCGATCGCCGCCGCCGCGCAGACCGGCCGCATCGGCGACGGCAAGATCTTCGTGTTCGCGGTCGAAAGCGCGCTGCGCATCCGCACCGGCGAACGCGATAACGACGCTATCTGATTTTCCCATCGGAGGCGGTCGCTACGCCGGCGGCTTCCCCCACATACCACCCCTGAGAGCCCCGGAACAGACCGGTGCCAGTTAAAGGACCAGCGATGGCTACTGCAAAGGACATTCTCGCCCGCATCAAGGACGAGGACATCGAATGGGTTGATCTGCGTTTCACCGATCCCAAGGGCAAGTGGCAGCACCTGACGATGGTCTCGACCGTGCTCGGCGAAGACGAGCTGGAAGACGGGCTGATGTTCGACGGCTCCTCGATCGAGGGCTGGAAGGCGATCAACGAGAGCGACATGATCCTCAAGCCGGATCTCGACGCGGTCTACATCGATCCGTTCTCGGCCACCCCGATGCTGATCATCTGCTGCGACATTGTCGAGCCTTCGACCGGCGAGCTCTATGCCCGCGATCCGCGCTCGACCGCCAAGCGCGCCGAAGCCTATGTCAAGTCGAGCGGCGTGGGCGACACCGTCTACGTCGGCCCCGAAGCCGAATTCTTCATCTTCGACGACGTCAAGTTCTATGACGGCTACGACGGCAACGGCTTCCGCATCGACGATATCGAGCTGCCGACCAATTCGAACAAGGACTACGACGGCGGCAACCTCGCCCACCGTCCGCGCGCCAAGGGCGGCTACTTCCCCGTCGCGCCGGTTGATAGCTGCGTCGATATCCGCGGCGAAATGGTCCGCACCATGATCGACATGGGCCTGCCCTGCGACAAGCACCACCACGAAGTCGCCTCGGCGCAGCACGAGCTGGGCCTCACTTTCGGCACGCTCGTCCAGACCGCCGACCGCATGCAGGTCTACAAGTACGTCGTCCACCAGGTCGCGCAGGCTTATGGCAAGACCGCGACGTTCATGCCCAAGCCGATCAAGACCGACAACGGCAGCGGCATGCACACGCACATCTCGATCTGGGATGGCGGCAAGCCGCTCTTCGCCGGCAACGGCTATGCCGGCCTGTCGGACATGTGCCTCTACTTCATCGGCGGCGTGATCAAGCACGCCAAGGCGCTCAACGCCTTCACCAACCCGACCACCAACAGCTACAAGCGGCTGGTGCCGGGTTACGAAGCGCCGGTGCTGCTCGCCTATTCGGCGCGCAACCGCTCGGCTTCGTGCCGCATCCCCTATGGTTCGGGCGACAAGGCCAAGCGCGTCGAATTCCGCTTCCCCGACGCGATGGCCAACCCTTATCTGTGCTATTCGGCGCTGCTGATGGCCGGACTGGACGGGATCAAGAACAAGATCCACCCCGGCGAAGCGATGGACAAGAACCTCTACGACCTGCCGCCCGAAGAACTGGCCGAAGTGCCCACCGTGTGCGGTTCGCTGCGCGAGGCGCTCGACAGCCTGGCCGCCGACCACGATTACCTGCTGGAAGGCGG
>CAIKKO010000536.1 GCA_903828025.1 uncultured Sphingomonadales bacterium | reverse complement strand
GTCATGCCCCGCGCCGCCGTCGATCGTATCCGCGCCCGCGCCGCCGTCGATCACGTCATCGCCTGCGCCGCCGAGCAGCGTGTCATCGCCCGCCGCGCCGATCAGCGTATCGTCGCCCGCACCGCCGCTGAGCCGATCTGCCCCGGCGCTGCCGATCAGCCGGTCGGCGAAATCGGAGCCGGTGACCGCCTCGATTCCGGTGAGCGTATCGCCCGCCGCATCGCCGCCCGCACCCGTGCCCGAGCCGAGATTGACCGTAACCCCGGCAGCCGAAGCGCTGTAGTCTGCTGTGTCGAAGCCGAGCCCGCCATCGAGCCTGTCGGCCCCGCTGCCGCCAATCAGCAGATCATCGCCCGCATCGCCGAGCAGGGTATCGTTGCCGCCCGCGCCAGACAGCCGATCATCGCCCGCGCCGCCTTCCAGCGTTTCCGCCGCGCCGACGCCGGTGATCGTGTCGTTGTAGGCCGAACCGAGAATATGTTCGAAGTTCTTGACCGAATCGCCCTCGGCATCGCCGCCCTCGCCCACTGAGCCATCCAGCACGAGCGTGATTCCAGCGCGGCTGGCCTCATAGCTGGCCGTGTCGAAGCCCGCGCCGCCATCAAGCGTGTCGGCTCCGCCGCGCCCCTCGATCACATCGTTTCCAGCGCCGCCCAACAGCGTGTCGTTGCCCGCCGACCCGTCAAGCGTGTCGGCAAAGGCCGTGCCGACCACGCCTTCGATCCCGCTCAGCGTATCGCCTTCGGCATCACCGCCGCTGGCACTGCCGAGAGCCAGATCGACATTCACCGCCGCGCGCGAGGCGCTATAGTCCGCGATGTCGAAGCCCGCACCGCCGTCCAGCACGTCCGCACCGGCGCTGCCAAAAAGCGTATCGTTGCCGCCCTGGCCGAGCAGCGTGTCCGCGTCGGCCGAGCCGCGCAAGGTATCGGCAAAGGCCGAGCCGGAAATCCCCTCGATCCCGGTATAGTGATCGCCCGCCGCATCGCCGCCGGTGTTGGCACGGCCATCGAGCCCCGCGTTCACGCCCGCTTCCGAGCGGCCATAATCGACGATATCGGTACCAAGCCCGCCGATCAGAGTGTCCGCACCCGCCCCGCCATCAAGGCGGTCGTCACCCGCGCCGCCATCAAGCGTATCGCTACCCGCGCCGCCGGTCAGCCGGTCGTCAAAGCTTGAACCGACGATCCGTTCGATGCCCGAGAGCGTATCGCCCTGTGCGTCGCCGCCAAGGCCCACCGAGCCATCGGTGCCGACCACCACGCCGGTGGCGCTCCGGCTATAATCGGCCGTATCGAAGCCCGCGCCGCCGATCAGCTGGTCCGCGCCGCCAAGGCCCTGCAGCACATCATCGCCCGTGCCGCCATCGAGGCGGTTGGCCCCCTCATTGCCTGAAAGCGTGTCCCCAAAGGCCGATCCGGTCAGCCCCTCGATACCGTCAAGCGTGTCGCCCGCCGCATCGCCGCCAACGCCAATCGAACCATCAAGCGCGACCGTGACCGCTGCCGCCGAGCCGGAATAGTCGGCCACGTCGAAGCCGTCGCCGCCTTGCAGCATATCGGCCCCGCCGCCGCCCGTGAGCACATCATTGCCCGCACCGCCGCTCAGCCGGTTGGCACCGCCATCGCCGACGAGGTGATCATCGTAGTCCGAGCCCGTGAGGTTTTCGATGCCGCTCAGCGTGTCTCCCGCAGCGCTGCCGCCATGGCCGGTTCCGGTAGCCAGATCGACCTGCACCGCCGCCGCCGAATCCGCATAGTCGGCGGTATCCGACCCCGCGCCGCCGATCAGGCTGTCCGCGCCGAGCCCGCCGCGCAAGGTATCATCGCCCGCGCCGCCCTCGAGCGTGTTGTCGCCGGTATCGCCCAGCAGGGTATCGGCATAGGCCCCGCCGATCACGCGTTCGATGCCGGTCAGCCGGTCGCCCTGCGCGATGTCGCCCTCAGACGCATTGCCATCAAGCCGCACGGTCAGCGCGCCGGTCGCTGCCGAATAGTCAGCCGTATCGAACCCGTCGCCGCCCTGCAGCGTATCCGCGCCAAGATCCCCGACCAGCGTATCGTCGCCGCCATTGCCGGTGAGGACATTGTCGCCGCTGTCGCCCGCCAGCCGG
>CAIKKO010000535.1 GCA_903828025.1 uncultured Sphingomonadales bacterium | reverse complement strand
ATCGGCTTCTTCCTGCGCCAGTCGCTCGACATCGCGGACCGACAGTCCCTTTTCGATGATCAAAGCAGCGACCGTTTCGGGATCGCGGATCGAGAGCAGCGCGCGGGCATGCCCCGCTGACAGCAAACCGCTGCCCACCTTTTCCTTGAGCGACGGCGACAGGTTCAGCAGACGCAAGGTATTTGCCACATGGCTGCGGCTCTTGCCGAGCACCTTGCCCAGATCCGCTTGCGTATAGCCGAACTCGCGCATGAGTTGATCAAAGCCGCCGGCCTCCTCGATGGGGTTGAGGTCCGCACGCTGGATGTTCTCGACAATGGCGAGTTCCAGCGCCTCCTGGTCCGTGGCCTCCACAAGATGGATCGGCACATCGTGCACGCCAGCCCGTTGCGCCGCACGCCAGCGCCGCTCGCCCGCGATGATCTCGTAGAGATCAGGCATCTTCGGGACCGCGCGCACCACGATGGGCTGAATGACGCCCCGCGCCCGTATGGACTCCGTCAGTTCCTGCAGGTGCTCTTCACCGAAAGCCTTGCGCGGATTGCGCGGGTTTGGGCGCAGGAACTCGATGGGCACCTTGCGCTGGTTGGCGCGGGGCGCTTCCGAGGATCCGATGTCTGCGCCGGCATTGCCAATGAGCGCGGCCAGGCCACGACCCAGGCGCGGGCGGTTTTCGTCTGCCATGGTCATATTCCGTTCTGTCAGGCGGCGCGCAGCCGGTGTTCCCGCTGAATGACTTCGGACGCCAGCTTGAGATAGGCTTGGCTACCCGTGCATTTCAAATCGTAAAGAAGAACCGGCTTCCCATGGGAAGGGGCCTCCGACACACGCACATTGCGCGGGATCACGGTGTCATAGACCTTGTCGCCCATGAACTCCCGGACATCGGCCACGACCTGCGTGGCTAGACTGTTGCGGGGATCGAACATGGTCAGGACCACGCCATGGATGGTGAGGCCGGGATTGAGCGATTTGCGCACCTGCTCAACGGTCGACAGCAGCTGGGAGAGGCCCTCAAGGGCGAAAAACTCGCATTGCAGCGGAACGACGACGCTGTCGGCGGCCGACAGGGCGTTCACGGTCAGAAGATTGAGCGAGGGCGGACAATCCACGAGAATATACGTGAAATGGGGATCGTCCGGGTTACGATCAGCGCTCATGCGGGCGATGGCGTCGCGCAATTTGTAGGTGCGGTCCAGGTGAGACGAGATCTCGAGCTCGACGCCGAGCAGATCAAGGGTCGACGGAGCCACATGGAGACGCGGCACGACGGTTGGGACCACCACGTCCCGCAACGTGCGGTCACCGATCAGCACATCATAGGTTGAGGCCTTGCGTTCACGCCGGTCAATGCCGAGACCGGTGGATGCATTACCCTGGGGATCAAGATCCACGATCAGGACCTGCTCTCCAATGGCCGCCAGCGCTGTGCCCAAGTTGATCGCGGTCGTGGTCTTGCCGACGCCGCCCTTTTGATTGGCGAGGACAAGGACCCTCGTTT
>CAIKKO010000534.1 GCA_903828025.1 uncultured Sphingomonadales bacterium | reverse complement strand
GCATCGCGCACGAGATCAAGAACCCGCTGACCCCGATCCAGCTCGCCACCGAACGGCTCAAGCGTCGCTATCGCCGCCAGATCGAAACCGACCCCGAACTGTTCGAAGAACTGACCGCCACGATCATCCGGCAGGTCGGCGACCTCCGGCAGATGGTAGACGAGTTTTCCTCGTTCGCGCGCCTGCCCAAGCCCGTGTTCCGGCCTGAGGATGCGAGCGATCTGGTCCGCCAGTCACTGTTCCTGCAGGAAGTGGCGCATAGCGAGATCGGTTTCAGCTTCAGCGGCGAGACCTCTGTGCCGTTCGAAGCCGACCGCCACCAGTTTGGCCAGGCCATGACCAACGTGCTCAAGAACGCGATCGAGGCCATCGAACAACGTGCGCGGGGTGATGACATCGCCTATCGCGGCCGGGTTGCGGTGTCGCTGACGGAAGAGCGAAGCGTAGTGACAGTGACGGTGTCGGACAACGGAATCGGCCTCCCGGCAGATCGCGACCGTATTCTCGAACCCTATATGACCACGCGCGAAAAGGGCACGGGCCTTGGGCTCGCAATCGTCAACAAGATTGTCGAGGAGCATGGCGGTGCCATGACCTTCGTCGCCAATGTGGAAGGCGGAACCCGCGTCATTATGCACTTTGCCCGCAATCCGCTGACCGCCCAAACGGCCGCATCACCGCTGGATCATGGCCCGGATGCGGCCCCTGAACGGATTGGCCCCGACCCAGCCCCTACGCCGCCCACCGCCGCTTCCTCAACGCGCTAGACCAAACCTTACAGGACATGCCCATGGCCCTCGACATCCTCATTGTGGACGACGAACGCGATATCCGCGATCTGGTCGCAGGCGTGCTCAGCGACGAAGGCTACGGCTGCCGCACCGCTGGCGACAGCACCGCCGCGATTGCGGCGGTCGATGAGCGGCGCCCCAGCCTCGTGCTGCTCGATGTCTGGCTGCACGGCAGCCCGATGGACGGGCTCGAAGTGCTCGATGCGATCAAGCTGCGCGAGCCGGAACTGCCGGTGATCATTTTTTCCGGGCACGGCAATATCGATACCGCCGTCTCGGCAATTGGGCGCGGTGCAATGGATTTCCTCGAAAAGCCATTCGAGGCGGAGCGGCTGTTGCTGCTGGTCGAGCGCGCCACCGCGACCGAGCGCCTGCGCCGCGAAAACGCACGGCTGCGGCAGGGCTTCGCGATGGCCGATGCCTTCACCGGCAATTCCTCGGCAATCAATCAAATCCGCGCCACGCTCAAACGCGTTGCCAACACCGGAAGCCGGCTCTTGATCACTGGCCCCGCCGGTTCCGGCAAGGAAGTGGCGGCGCGGTTGCTCCATTCATGGAGCGCGCGTGCCGATCACGCCTTCGTCACGGTCAATTCCGCGCGTATCACCCCTGAACGCTTCGAGCAGGAGCTGTTTGGCGAAGAGGTCGACGGCAAGCTGGTCCGCGCGGGACTGCTCGAAATGGCCGATGGCGGCACGCTGTTCCTTGACGAAGTGGCGGATATGCCCGCCTCCAGCCAAGCCCGCATCCTGCGCGTACTGACCGAGCAATCATTTGCTCGAGTGGGCGGTCATCGCCAGATCCGGGTCGATGTTCGCGTCGTTTCCTCAAGCTCACGCCCGCTCGAAAAGGAAATTGCCGAGCGCCGCTTCCGCGAGGACCTGTTTTACCGGCTCAATGTTGTGCCCGTCGCGATCCCCTCGCTGATCGAGCGACGCGAAGACATTCCAGCGCTCGCCGATCACTTTTTCGCGCGCTACGCCAACGAGCAAGGGGTGCAGCCGCCCGCGCTTTCGCCCGAGGCGATTGCGGCGATGCAGAGCTACGACTGGCCGGGCAACGTGCGCCAGTTGCGCAACGTGGTCGAGCGCACGATCATCCTCGCTCCGCGCGAACGGCTCGGACGGATCGATGCAGACATGCTCCCGTCCGAAATCGTCTCGACCCGGCTCGGCGGCGATACCAGTACTTCGGCGCTGATGGGCGTGCCCTTGCGCGAGGCGCGGGAGAACTTCGAGCGCGAGTATCTCAAGGTCCAGATTCGGCGGTTTTCGGGCAATATTTCCAAGACCGCGAGCTTCATCGGCATGGAGCGCTCGGCGCTGCACCGCAAGCTCAAGCTGCTCGGCATGGCCGACCGCCGCGACGACGAAGACCTCGATTGAGCCTTTGCTGGAACGGCCAGATTGATTTTGGGCGTTTACGCGCGCGCGATCCCGACATACACTTGTGATCGAAGCCGGTTGAACGGCGGCTTTGCGTTGAGGGATTCGGCTCAGGTCGGACCTGATGGGGCAAAGCGTTGTTCGGCCAGATTGTGACGGTCCGCTCCAATGCGGCCGCACCAAAAACGAAAGGACAAACGGCATATGACCGGAAAAACCCTCACTGCGCGCCCTCGGGCAAAGCCCGAACCCGCCGCCGTTCAAGATACACCGCCAGCACCCGCGCCGATCGGTGGAGCCAAAGGCCAAAATCTTCAGGACGTTTTTCTCAACTATCTGAGAAAAAACAAAATCCCTGTCACGATGTTCCTCGTGAAGGGCGTAAAACTGCAAGGCATTGTCACGTGGTTCGATAATTTCTCGATCCTGCTGCGCCGCGATGGCCAGTCGCAGCTGGTCTACAAGCATGCGATCTCGACGATCATGCCCGGTCAGCAGCTTGCGGCCGCCCATTTCCAGGGCGGGGATGATGCTGCCAAGAAGCGCCTGCTGCAGGATGTGTTCCTGTCCAGCGTGCGCGATGCCGGCGTGCAGGTCACCATGTTCCTCGTCAACGGCGTCATGCTGCAGGGCCGCGTGGCCGCGTACGATCTGTTCTGCATGCTGCTCGAACGCGAGGGCTATGTGCAGCTCGCGTACAAGCATGCTGTTTCGACGATCCAGCCCGCAGGCCACGTGGACTTGTCTGGCGAGTGGGAAGGTGAGGCATCCTGACCTTTTTGCTACGTGAGCCCGCATGAGCGGGTTTGAATTCGGCCGCGAAACCGAACTGCAAGGCGAAGTCACGCGCGGTGCGCGGGCGCTTGTCGTGCTGCCTGATATCAAGCAGCGCGGCGGACTTGGCGTGGATGCGGAAGCGCGCCTTGAGGAGGGGGAGGGACTCGCCCGCGCCATCGGCATCGAAGTCGTCGACAGCTTCATCCTGCCGATTCGCGCGGTGCGCCCTTCGACCTTGTTCGGCGAAGGCCAGGTCGAGCGTATCCAAGTGGCGATCAACCAATCGGATGCCGATCTGGTCATTGTCGACGGCGCGCTTTCGGCGATCCAGCAGCGCAATCTGGAAGACAAGTTGGCGCGCAAGGTCATCGACCGCACTGGCCTGATCCTCGAAATCTTCGGTGAGCGCGCCGCCACTGCCGAGGGCCGGTTGCAAGTCGAGCTCGCCCACCTCGACTACCAGGCCGGCCGCCTTGTGCGCAGCTGGACTCACCTCGAACGCCAGCGCGGTGGCTTCGGCTTCCTTGGCGGCCCGGGTGAAACGCAGATCGAGGCCGACCGGCGCCTGATCCGCGGCCGCATGGCGCGCATCCGCCGCGAGCTCGAACAAGTGCGCCGCACGCGGAGCCTCCACCGCGAACGCCGCCAGCGGGCGCCATGGCCGGTGGTCGCGCTTGTCGGCTATACCAATGCCGGAAAATCAACGCTTTTCAATCGCCTGACCGGTGCTGACGTCATGGCAGAAGACCTGCTCTTCGCCACACTCGATCCCACGATGCGCGCCATCCGACTGCCGGGGGTGGACAAGACGATCCTCTCCGACACCGTGGGTTTCATCTCGGAGCTGCCGACCCAGCTCGTCGCCGCGTTTCGAGCCACGCTGGAGGAAGTGACCGCCGCCGATGTCATCGTCCACGTGCGCGATATCGCCAATCCCGCGACCGGTGCGCAGAAGCTGGAAGTCGAAGCCATCCTCGCCGATCTCGGCGTGATCGGGGAGGAGGGGCCCTCTGTCCCGATCATCGAAGCGTGGAACAAGTGGGACCTGCTTTCCGCCGAGGACAGCGCCATGCGCCACGATCTGATCGCCGCCGATGTGCCGGATCGTCCGGTCGTGCCGATCTCGGCTGTTACGGGTGATGGCGTGGCGAACCTGCTCGAAATGCTCGGTGAATTGCTCACCGGCGGTGCGCGTGTGCTCGAACTCTCGGTCCCTATGGCCGATGGGCAAAAGCTTGCCTGGCTCCATGCGCATGGCGAAGTTCTGGCCGAGTCCCTGACCGAAGACGCCGAGGGGATACCGATCCAGCGCCTGACGGTGCGGCTGACGCCGCGAGAGCTCGGCCGGTTCGTCCAAATGTAAGGGGGTTAGCGTTCGGCAGCCTTGACCTGCTGCCACAGCGTTTCTTGCGCCTCGAGCGAAAGCGACGCGAACGCGCCGCCGGCCAGAGCCTCCATCGCGCGGAACCGCCGCTCGAACTTGGCGTTGGCATGGCGGAGCGCGTCCTCCGGCGCAACGCCATAGCTGCGCGCGACATTGGCCGCCGCAAAGAGCAGATCGCCGGCTTCATCCAGCTTCTGAGCATCGGTTTCGGCGGCCGCCAGTTCGTCCAGCTCCTCGAACACCTTGGCGCGCGGGCCGGCCGGATCGGGCCAGTCAAACCCGACCCGCGCCGCGCGCTTCTGAAGCTTCTCCGCGCGCATCAGCGCCGGGAGCGCCAGCGCGACGCCGTCAAGCGCACTCTCGGCACCCTTTGAAGCGCGCTCTGCCGCCTTCAGCGCTTCCCAGCGCACCTCGCGCGATTGGCCTTCATCTGCCGCGCCGCCGAAAATATGCGGGTGCCGCTCGGTCATCTTTGCCGCAATGGTTTGCGCTACGGCATCAAAATCAAACCCGCCCAGTTCCTCGGCCATGCGCGCGTGGAACACGACCTGCAGCAGCAGATCGCCAAGCTCTTCACGCAGGGCTGGAAGGTCGTCGCGCTCGATAGCATCGGCGACCTCGTAGGCTTCCTCAATGGTATACGGCGCGATCGTTGCGAAACTCTGCGCGACATCCCATTCGCAGCCCGTCTCGGGATCGCGCAGTTGCGCCATGATCGCAAGCAGCCGCGCAATACCGCTCTCGGCGGCGGGGGAGTCCTTGGAAGGAGGGCTCATGGCGTCGATCCTTGAGTTTGATAATAATGATTATGTTAAATGAAATGCACTCAGCGCCGGTATCCTGCAAATGTCAGCGCCGCCGCGAGAATGATCGCCGCCCACACGGCCGCCATCCAGATCTGCGTCCCAAACCGCATGCGCTGAAGCGCACCATTCGACAGGACCAGAATCAGCGACATCATCAGGCCGATAATCGCGACGACCTTGTCCGGCGTCACAGCGTGATCTCCATCCCGTCATAACCCGGCTCGACATGCGGCGGCGTCTCGTCGCAGAGTGACCGGTAATCCATGCTCTTGTCGAGATGCGTCAGCACCGCGCGCTCCGCACGGCAGGCCTCGATCAGTTCGAGCGACATCGCCAGATGCGCGTGCGTCGGATGCGGCTTACGCCTGAGTGCATCGACCACCAGCACATCGACGCGATCAAACAAGGCGACCATCTCCCCGGTAATGGCACTGAAGTCTGTCGCGTAACCTATTGACTTGCCGTCCTGATCGAACCGGAACGCGGTCGTCTCCGCCGGACCATGCGGCATCTGGCAATGCGTCACCCCGATCCCTGCAACCATGCGCACGCGGTCAAGATTGTCGAGATTGCAGATCGTCGGGTAGCCGAACTGACCGGCAAAGACATAGCCGAACCGTTGCCGCAGCCGCCGCACGGTTTCATCCGCTGCAAAGCCCGGGATCGGTGCGCCGCGGCCCATGCGCAGTGGCCGAAGATCATCAATGCCATGCGTGTGGTCGGCATGATCATGCGTCCAGACTACGCCATCGATTTTCGCGATCTGGGTTGAGAGCAACTGATGGCGCAGATCGGTCGGCGTATCGACCAGCAGCCGCAAACCGTCATTGCCCTCGACCACGATGGCCACGCGGGTGCGCCTATTGCGCGGCTCCTCGGGATCGCAATCGCCCCAGTCGTTGCCAATGCGCGGCACCCCGGTCGAAGTGCCCGAGCCCAGAACGACCAGTCTCACGACCTCGCCCGGCTGAACAGGCGGAAGAAGTTGGCACTGGTCAGCTCGGACAGCGCTTCGCTCGTCGTGCCGCGCAGCTTGGCCACGTAGCCGCATGTATCCGCGACAAAGGCCGGCTCGCAGGTTTTGCCCCGATGTGGCACTGGCGCAAGGAACGGCGAGTCGGTTTCGACCAACAGCCGGTCATCAGGCACTTCGGCAGCAAAGGCTTGCAAGTCTTTGGCATTCTTGAATGTCACGATACCTGAAATCGAGATCGTCAGCCCCAGGTCGAGCACCGCGCGCCCGAAGTCCGCTGTCGCAGTGAAGCAATGGATCAGCGCCGGGAACGCGCCTAGTGCCATCTCCTCCCGCAGAATCCGCAAGGTATCGTCTTCGGCATCGCGCGTATGGATAATGATTGGCAGACCCGTATCGCGCGCCACACCGATGTGCACGCGGAACAGGGCCTGCTGCACCTGCCGGTCCGAATGGTCGTAATAGTAGTCGAGCCCGGTCTCGCCGATTGCGATCACTTTGGGATCCGCCGCCGCCGCCCGCAACGCCGCCGCGCCAAGATCGGCATGCGCATCAGCCTCATGCGGGTGGATGCCGATGCTCGCCCAGACGTCGGGCTGACGGTGTGCCGTCGCAACAACTGCATCCCACTCGCTGCGCCGGGTCGAGATATTGAGGAACCCGCCCACCCCGCGCGCCCGCGCGCGCGCCAGCACGTCGGCCTGCTCTTCGATGAGGCCTTTGTAGTTGAGATGGCAGTGCGAATCGATCAGCACAGGGGCTATTCCTCCGGAAGCTCTAGCCGCGGGAACGCCGGGCTCGGCGCGGCCAGTCGCTCACCCGTGGCGACGCGCGCCAAGAACCAGTCCGCGTCGGTGAGCGCCATGATCCGGCGCGCCTCTGCCGGAATACCAAGCTGATCGAGCACCGCGTCGGCCGCTGTCGGCACCACCGGGCGGATCGCTATGGTGAGATCGCGGATCGCCATGAACAAGGTCATCAACACGGCGCGCATCCGCTCCGGATCGCTCTTGCGCAGCGCCCAAGGCGCCTGCTCATCGACATACTGGTTGCAGGCAAACACACCGCGCATCCACGCCTCGATCCCGGCCGAGAAGTTGAGCGCGGCGAATTCGCGCGGAAGGTCATCATGACAGGCCTCGAACACCCCCGCGAGCAGCCGGTCATCCGCCTCAGTGCTGGCAAACTTGCCAATTTCGCCGTCCATGTTCTTGAAAATCATCGAAAGCGTGCGTTGCACCAGATTGCCATAGCTGTTGGCAAGCTCGGCATTGCAGCGCGTCACGATCG
>CAIKKO010000533.1 GCA_903828025.1 uncultured Sphingomonadales bacterium | reverse complement strand
GTGGCGATTGGATCATGCCAACGGAGCTTTTCGCCATTGCGCCGGAGAATGCCGACCTGCTGACACGTTCAAGCGGCACGGCTTTGGAGCGCAGCCTGTTCCTGCCCATCTTCAAGCACGAGTTGAACGGGGATGAGCAGGGGCTTGCCCGCAAGCTCGATGAAAACGCCATGATCCGCTGGTGGCACCGCAACGGGACCGTGCGGGGCGATTATGCGTTGCGCGGCTGGCGGCGGGGCAAGGTCTATCCCGATTTTGTGTTTGCGGTCGTCAAGGATGGTGACCGCCAACGCCTTGTCGCGCTGGAGAGCAAGGGCGATCAGCTCAACAATCTGGACACTGCATACAAGGCCGCTTTGCTGGCGAAGCTTTCGGACGCCTATTCAAAGCACGCCAGCACCACCGGCGGCAAGCTAGAGCTGGCAAGCCAAGCGCCAGACTATCAGGCAGCGGTCGTTCTGTTCAGCGACATGGATGCGCGTTTGCCCGAACTGATCCAGTCAAGCGCGGCGCAATAGGCCTGATTGCAGGGCGCGATTCCAGCCGCGCTCACACCGCGTTTTTCATGTTTTTTTCATGGAAACTAGCGCCATCTCTTCTAAGTCATTGAAAAGATGGTGGGCGCGGCAGGGATTGAACCTGCGACCCCACCCGTGTGAAGGGTGTGCTCTACCACTGAGCTACGCGCCCGTGTGGCCGGTGCGCATAGGCGACAGGCAGGCCAGACAGGCGCGCGCCTCTGCCATGGCAGCGCTTGATTGACAAGTGGGGGGATCAAGATATTTGCCCCTCCATGACCGAACAACCAACCTTGCCCGAATCCGAAATCGACGCTCCTGCCGCGGCGGGGCCTGATGTGCCGCCCGATCACCTCTCGATCCATGCGCGCAGCCCGTTCTATGACGAGGCCAAGCTGCGCCGGGGCATCGGCATCCGCTTCAAGGGTGTGGTGCGCCGCAATGTCGAGGAGTACTCGATCTCCGAAGGCTGGGTGCGCGTGCAGGCGGGCAAGACCATGGACCGCAAGGGCAACCCGCTCACGCTCAAGCTCTCGGGCGCGGTTGAGGCGTGGTATGAAGATCTGGGCGAGGACGCGCCAGTCGCGAAGCTTTAAGCGGGAAGCAGCCGCCCGCGCTCCTTCTCCACCAGCGCGGTCAGCCACAGCTTGAAGGCCTGCACGCGCGCGAGGCTGTGCGTGTCCTTGTGCATGACCAGCCAGAACGAGCGGGTGATGCGCCGTTCGGGCAGAACCGGCACGAGCCGCGAATCCGCATCACCGATAAAGCACGGCAGCACGCCGATGCCTGCGCCAGCCGCGATCAGGCGGTGCTGCGCGTTGATCGAGGAAGAGCGCACGGTTGCGGCAAGGCCGGGCTCGATCTCGGCCAGATAGCGCAGTTCGGGCGCATAGAGCAGATCGGGCACATAGCCGACGAGCGAATGCCCCCGCGCCAGATCGGCGGGGCGGCGCAGCGGGGCGTGGCCCGCGAGATAGTCGGGCGAAGCATAGAGCCGCAAGCGGTAGTCTGACAGCTTGCCCGCGATCACCGGCCCGGCGCGGGGCCTTGAGAGCGTGACCGCGAGATCCGCCTCGCGCTTGGAAGGGCTGAGGAAGCCGGACGAGGCGACAAGGTCGATCACCAGCCGGGGATGCGCGGCCGCGAACGTGTGCAGTGCAGGAGCGACGATCCAGCTGGCAAAGCCTTCGGACAGGCTGACG
>CAIKKO010000532.1 GCA_903828025.1 uncultured Sphingomonadales bacterium | reverse complement strand
GGCCCGGCGACATCGCGCCCGATCGGGTTGCCGTAATTGCCCTCGGCAGTAACGATCGCAACGCCGACCGACGATCCTTCGTTGACCGGTTTCAGGACATAGGGGCGCGGCAGGGGATCACGCTCAAAGAGTTCTTCGCTCTTCACCATGCGGCCGCCGGGCATGGGGATACCGTGCGGAACCAGCGTCTGCTTGGTCAGCTGCTTGTCGATCGCGATGACCGAAGTGGCGAGGCCGGAATGCGTGTAGGTCAGGCCCATCAGGTCCATCAGGCCCTGCACCGTGCCGTCTTCCCCCGGCGTGCCGTGGAGCGCATTGAACACGACATCGGGCGCGGCTTCGGCCAACCGCTGCGCCACATCGCGGCCCATGTCGATGCGGGTGACGCAGTGACCCTTGGCCTCCAGCGCATCGGCGACGCCATTGCCGGACATGAGGCTGACGGGGCGCTCGCTGGACCAGCCGCCCATGAGGACGGCAATGTGGAGTTTGGGCAAGGTCATGCGTTCCTCCCCCATCGGGGGAGGGGGACCATGCGAAACATGGTGGAGGGGCACGGGAGGTGGCGCACAACGGCACGTGCCCCTCCACCACCTGCGGTGGTCCCCCTCCCCGGTCCGGGGAGGAATGCGGTCGTGTTCATCATGGCCGGCCCACCCGCTGGATTTCCCATTGCAGATCGACGCCCGAGGTGCGGCGCACCTTGTCGCGCACCATTTCGCCCAGCGCCTCGATCTCCTCGCTGGTGGCCTCGCCGGTGTTGATGAGGAAATTGGTGTGCTTTTCGGAGACTTGCGCCCCGCCGAACATCATGCCCCGGCACCCGGCCTGATCGACCAGTTCCCACGCCTTGCCGCCGCCAGAAAGTTCGGGGGCCGGGTTCTTGAAGGTGGAGCCGCCGGTCTTGCTGCGCAGCGGCTGGCTCGCCTCGCGCGCGGCGGCGATGCGGTCCATTTCGGCCTGAATCGCCGCCGGATCGCCCTCATACCCGCGAAACCGCGCGGCGACGACAATCGCGCCTTCGGGCAGCGCCGAATGGCGATAGCGGTAGGCCATGTCGGCCAGCGGCACATGGATCAGCTCGCCGGTGTGGAGCACCACATCGCAATCCACGAAGATATCCTTGACCTCGCGGCCATAGGCCCCGCCGTTCATGCGGCAGAACCCGCCGACGGTGCCCGGGATCGAACGCAGGAACTCCAGCCCCGCGATACCCGCCGCGCGCGCAGTGGAGGAAACAAGAATGCCGCTCGCCCCGCCGCCGCAGGAGAGCGTGGTTTCATCGTAGCGCTCAACCGCCGCAAACGCCTTGCCCAGCCGCACCACCACGCCCGGCACCCCGCCATCGCGCACGATCAGATTGGAGCCGAGGCCCAGCGCCATGACCGGCACTTTGGGATCGAGCCGCGCGAGGAACGTGCGCAAATCGTCCAGATCGGCAGGCTCGAACAGCCAGTCCGCCGCGCCGCCGGACTTGAACCACACCAGCGGCGCGAGCGGCGCGTTCGCTGTCAGCTTGCCGCGCGGGACGGGCATCGGCTTGGCGGCGGCATCTGCCTGGTTGGACGGGCGGTTGTGGTTCACGCCATGCCCCGCCGCGCTTCGATTGCGCCCGCGAGCCCCGCTGCCCACTTGGTGATATCGCCCGCGCCAAGGCACACGACCATGTCGCCGGGCTGGATCAGGCCTGCGAGTTCGTCGGCCAAGGCGTCCGGCCCCGCGATCAGGTGCGCGCTGCGGTGGCCGCGCGCCTTGATGCCCTCGACCATCGCGGCGCTGTCCACGCCCGCGATGGGCGCTTCGCCTGCGGGATAGACCGGCGCGGCATAGACCACGTCGGCATCGTTGAACGCGCCCTGGAAGTCTTCCATGTGATCGCGCAGGCGAGTGAAGCGATGCGGCTGGACCACGGCGATGACCCGGCCCTGCACGCCCTCGCGAGCGGCGGCCAGCACAGCGCGGATTTCGACCGGGTGGTGGCCATAGTCGTCGATGATCGCGGTGCCTTCGACTTCGCCCACTTTGGTGAAGCGGCGCTTGACCCCGCCGAACTTGCCGAAGCCGGTGCGGATGAGATCATCCGAGACGCCCATTTCGACCGCGACAGCAATCGCAGCGAGCGAATTCTGCACGTTGTGGCGGCCGGGCATCGGCAGCTCGATGCCCTCGATCCGGCGGAAGCTGCCATCGCGCTGGCGCAGTACGGCGGTGAAGCGGTTGCCTCCGGGAATGGGGGTCACGCCCTCGCCGCGCACGTCGGCCTGCGCGGAGAAGCCATAGGTCACCACGCGGCGGTCGCGCACTTTGGGGATGATCGCCTGCACTTCGGGATGGTCGATGCACAAGATCGCCGCGCCGTAGAACGGCACATTTTCGATGAATTCGACAAAGCTCGACTTGACCTTCTCGAACGAACCGTAGTGATCGAGATGCTCGGGGTCGATATTGGTGACGACCGCGAGTGTGCCATCGAGCCGCAGGAACGAGCCGTCGCTCTCGTCGGCTTCGACCACCATCCACTCGCTGTCGCCCAGCCGCGCGTTCGAGCCGTAGGAATTGATGATGCCGCCGTTGATCACGGTCGGGTCGATCCCGCCTGCATCGAGCAGGCAGGCGACCATCGAGGTCGTGGTGGTCTTGCCATGCGTGCCGGCCACAGCCACGGTGTTTTTGAGCCGCATCAGCTCGGCCAGCATTTCGGCGCGGCGCACCACGGGAATGCGGCCTTCGAGCGCGGCGACCACTTCGGGATTGTCGCGCTTCACCGCCGTCGACGTCACGACAACCGACGCGCCCGCGACGTTCTCCGCGCGCTGGCCGATCATCACCGCAATGCCGCGCTGGCGCAGGCCATCGACGACATAGCTTTCCGCCATGTCCGAGCCCTGCACGCTATAGCCCATGTTGTGCATGACTTCGGCGATGCCCGACATGCCGATGCCGCCGATGCCGACAAAGTGGATCGTGCCGATATCAATACCGACGCCCTTCATGCGGGCACTCCCTGCGTGACAATCATGGTCCTTCCCATTTTCGTCGCAGACGCCAATGGGG
>CAIKKO010000531.1 GCA_903828025.1 uncultured Sphingomonadales bacterium | reverse complement strand
CTTCGGCTGGGCCGAAGCAGCAAATGCTGCTTGCAACCTAGCACTTTCGCGCGTGGCACGGCGGATTTCTCAGTGCCACATCGGGGCTTGAAATGAGTGGGAATTGCCATGAATGAAATGACCAGCGCCAAGTCTCTGCTCGATCCGCAGGTGATGCAGGACCCGTTTCCGCTCTACCAATGGGCGCACGCCAATTCGCCCGTGATCGACTTGCCCGAAACCGGCATGAAAGTCGTGATGAGCTACGACATGTGTTCCGAAGCGGCGGGGCGGACCGACGATTTTTCGAACGATTTCAGCTCGGTCCTCTCCGGCGCCTTGTCGGAAGACCCCGAAGTCAGCGGCATTCTGGCTGAGGGCTGGCCGCAGATGAACACGCTGCTGACCGCCGATCCGCCAGTCCACACGCGCTTCCGCAAGCTGGTCAACCTCGCCTTCTCGATGCCGCGGGTGAACGCGCTCGAGGCCGGGATCCGCGAGAAAGTGACCGCGCTGATCGACGGGTTTGTCGACAAGGGCGAATGCGATTTCGTCACCGATTTCAGCGTTGGCCTGCCGGTGCAGGTGATCTGCGAGCAGCTTGGCTTCGCGCCGAGCGAGCGCGCCAATGTCAAGCGCTGGTCCGATGCGTTTGCCGACCGGCTGGGCCACATGATCCCGCGTGAGCGCGAGATCGAATGCGCGCACGAGATCGTTGATTTCCAGCGCCAGCTCAAGGTCAAGATCGACGCGCGCCGCGCCGCGCCGACCGACGATCTGCTGTCCGACGTGGTCAATGCCCGGCTCGATGGCGAAACCCCGCTCAACGATGCCGAGGTCATGTCGATCGCGCAGCAGCTGATGGTTGCGGGCAACGAGACGACGACGCATGCGCTGGCGGGCGGGATCGTCCATCTCGCGCGCAATCCCGAGCAGCAGGCCAAAGTCCGCGCCAATCCGGCGCTGGTCGGCAACATGATCGAGGAAGTGCTGCGGCTCGATACGCCGACAGCGGGCATGTGGCGCGTGGTCATGCGCGATTGCGAACTGGGCGGCCACAGCTTCAAGGGCGGCACGATGGTCATGCTGCGCTATGCGGCGGCCAACCGCGATCCGGCCAAGTATCCCGATCCCGATGCCTTCGATGTCGAGCGGGTCAATGCCCGCACCCATCTCGCGTTCGGCAAAGGCATCCACATGTGCGTGGGCAACATGCTGAGCCGCAAGGAAATGACCGTGGCGTTCACCGAGCTGCTGGCGCGGCTGGACGATATCCGCATCAAGGACGGGGCCGAGCTCCAAGTTTCGCCGAACCTGCTGCTGCGCGGGTTCATCTCCGTGCCGATCACTTTCCGGAAAGTTGCCGCGTGAACTTCGATCTCGACGAGAACCAGGAACTGTTCAAGGCGGCGGTTGAGCGGTTCTGCGGCGCGACGGATATCGCGGCGCGCCTCGCCTCGCGCAAGCAGCCCGGCGGGCTCGACCGCGCGCGCTGGCAGGAACTGGCCGAGCTGGGCCTGATCGGCCTTGCCGCCGCTGAAGACGATGGCGGCATGGGCGGCTCGCTGCTCGATCTGGCGACCGTGGCGCAGGCGCTGGGGCATGGCCAGGCAGCCGAGCCCTGGCTCGAATGCGGGTTCCTCCCCGCGCGGTTGCTGGCGGGCACCGAGCATGTCGCGGCGGTT
>CAIKKO010000530.1 GCA_903828025.1 uncultured Sphingomonadales bacterium | reverse complement strand
CCTCCCCGGCCCTCCCCTTGAGGGGAGGGGGAAGAAGAAGGGATTGGATAGATGGCAGGCCGCTTTTTCGATGAATGGCAGGTGGGTAACAAGATCGCGCACGAGATCCGCCGCACGGTGACCGAGACGGACAACCTCCTGTTCTCGGTCATGACGCACAACCCGCAGCCGCTGCATATCGATGCCGAGGCGGCGCGGGCGAGCGAGTTTGGCCAGATCCTTGTGAACGGCACTTTCACGTTCGCGCTGATGGTGGGGCTTTCGGTGGGGGAGACCACGCTCGGCACGCTCGTCGCCAATCTGGGCTATGACAAGCTGGTGATGCCTGCGCCGGTGTTCCTGGGCGATACCTTGCGCGCGACGAGCGAGGTGACCGAACTGCGCGCGAGCACATCACGCCCCGATGCCGGGATCGTGACGTTCGCGCATGAAGCGCTCAACCAGCGCGATCAGGTGGTGTGCCGCTGCCTGCGCTCGGCGCTGATCAAACGGCGGGTGGCTTAGCGCGCCGCGAACAGCAGGCGGCCGGGGCCCAGGCGCTCCAGCACGTCGGCGATCGAGCCGGGCGAGACGGCGAAGCAGCCCTGGCTGCGGCCGATGCGGCCCTGCGCTTCGGCCAGCGAGCGGCCGACATAGCTGGCGGCGTGGATCACGATGCCGCGTTCTTCCGCAAGGCTGTTTTCCGGATCGAGCCCGATCAGGCGGCGCGAGTGGCCGTGTTTGCCCGAATAGATCTCGCGCGTCACGAAGCTGCCGCTGCACGAAGCGTCGGAGCCGGGGCGGTTTGAGAGCTGTTCGACCCAGCCGCGGTTCGCCGGGTCCGAACCCTTGCCGTGCGCCACCAGAATCGGCGCGGACACGGTGCCGGACGCGACATCGACTATGGTGAAGCGCGGGGTGCGCGAGGGGACCGAGAAATCGACGATGCCGATCCGGTCGCGGTCGGTCAGGCTGGCGGCGTGGTGATCGAGCGCGGCGAGAGCGCGGGGCAGCAGCGCGGGTATGGGGGAAGGCGATGTCGCCGCCGGAAAAGCCGCGTCGAACGCCGCGACGGGATCGCCGGGCGCGGTTTCGGGAACCGGGACCGTGCCCCAGAACAAGCCTTCGGCCTGCGCCGGTGCAGCGGCGCGGGGCAGCCAGAGTGATGCGGCGGATCCCGCCATGGCGCCAAGAAAGTGGCGCCGACCCATTGTCATATGTCTGCGGCCCTGATTCAGGTGATCAATTCGGTGCGATCAATCTGCAAGCTAAGGCAGCCAATCGGTAAAGATCAAAGCCTTGGGTCCGGTTCTTGCGATGAACCGTGCGGGAAGTGCCGCTGGCTGTGGTCTGGCCCGGGAACACTGGGCTGAAGCCGGACAGCGAGGCCCGGGCGATGGCCGCGCAGGCAGAGCCCTGTCCATCCCGGAAAACCGCTTCAAAAACATATGTCTTTAGTTAGTGTCCCGTAAGGGTGATTTCCAATCTGAACGCAAGCTGAGCAATCTGCCTGCAATCGCATATATGTCTAAGATTAAATATTGGCGCGGCAGTCTGGCAACATTCGCGCTAAAACATCGAATTTACAGCACTTTTCCATGACAATGGACGTAAAATAGTCAAAAAATTGTCATTAAACGCGCCTAGCGCCTCCTCATCCGGGCTAGGGGCCCACTATATCCGAGGTTAGTTATGATTTTCGAAAAACTCGTTCGCACCGGACTTCTGGCCGGGGTTGGCGCTTGCGCAATGGCCGCGATGCCGGCGCTGGCCGCCGCCCGCCAGAGCGCCTCTGACACCGCACCTGCTGCCGCTGCTGCGCCGGCCGAAAGCGCGCCCATCGAGGAAATCGTCGTCACCGCCACCAAGCGCGAGACCAACTTGCAGAAGACCCCGATCGCGATCTCGGTGGTCGGTGCCCAGGCGATCAAGGACCGCCATGTCCAGAGCCTGCTCGATCTGGCTGACGGCGGCGTCCCCTCGTTGCGCGTCGCCACGTTCGAGGCGCGCCAGTCTGCGCTCACCGTCGGCATTCGCGGCATCGTGCCGTTCGACCAGAACCAGACCGCGCGCGACACCGGCGTTGGCGTCTATATCGACGGCATCTATCTGGCCCGCTCGCAAGGCCTCAACGCCGCGCTATTCGATGTCCAGCGCATCGAAGTGCTCAAGGGTCCGCAAGGCACGCTGTTCGGCCGCAACACCGAAGGCGGCGCGGTCAGCATCGTGACCAAGGATCCCAGCGGCGAATTCGATGGTCGCGTGATCGCGGGTGTCGGCAACTATGGCAGCCACAATTTCGAAGGCCACATCGACCTTCCGGCCTGGCACAACCTCGCGATCAAGTTTGACGGGGTCGAGCAGCATCAGGACGCGACGGTCAAGAACCCGCTCGCCGGCCAGACCGGCTGGAACCAGTATGAGCGCGTGGGCGGCCGGGTTTCGGCCAAGTGGACCCCGATCGACGGCTTCACTGCCTTGGTGACGTACGACAAGGCCAAGGACGAAAACACGCCGAACTTGAGCCAGCTGATCAGCTACAATCCGCTGGGGCTGACTGTGGGCCAGTACGATCCTGTGACCAACAAGCTGGTCGCGCCGGGCAGCCCCTCGGGCACCAGCACCGTGTGCACCACCTGCATCGCCCCGCTTTCGCCGCTGATCCAGCCGACTGGCGGCAACCGCCTAAGGGTGGCACCGGTGGGCGTGCCGCAGCAATACAGCGTCGACCGCACCGAAGGCACTTCGCTCAACCTCAAATACAAGCTGACACCGGATATCGAGCTGCGTTCGATTTCGGGCTGGCGCACCGTTTCGACCGAACAGTGGGACAACTCGGGCGGGCCCGCGCGGACGATCTTCGCGCCCAACACCAACTTCAGCCGCTACAGCCTCTCGTTCCTCAACCAGCGCCAGTTCAGCCAGGAGCTCCAGCTCGTCGGCAGCATTCCGCAGCTCGAATTCGTGCTCGGCGGGTACTACTTCAACGAGCGCGCGCAGGAACAGGCTGCCACGCCCACCACCAACAAGTGGAACGCCGACGGTACCGGCTATACGATCAACAGCGAGACGGTGGTCGGCCCAATCACCTCGAGCAATCAGGGCTGGGCAATTGGCCAGCAGTTCCTGCAGCGCGCCAGCGTGGCTTATGCCAAGAGCTATGCCGCGTTCGGCCAGGCGACGTTCACCCCGGCCGGGTTCGACAAGTTCCACCTCACTGTGGGCGGCCGCTACACGCACGACAAGCGCAACGGCTCGCTCTACATCGTTTCGGGCGTGGCCACGCCCTACACGCTGAGCCTTTCGACCAACCGCTTCGATCCGCTGGTGATCGCGGCCTTCGAAGCCACGCCGAACCTCAACGTCTATGGCAAGTATGCCACGGGCTATCGCTCGGGCGGCGCCAACGACCGTTCGGCCACGTTCCTTGCGTTCGGGCCTGAAGTGGTCAAGTCGTACGAAATCGGCGCGAAGATGGACTTGCTCGATCACCGCGTGCGCCTGAACCTCGCCGGTTACCTGATGGATCGCACCGGCACGCAGACCGATTTCGACAACGTCGATACCACGCCGACCCTGCCGAACGGCCTGCCCAACCCGACGTTCGGCCTCCACACCGAAAACACCGCCAATGCGCCGGGCACGTCCAAGATCCGCGGTATCGAGGCGGATGTCACCGCCAAGCTGATCGACAACCTGACGCTCGGCGCTTCGTATGCCTATACTGACATCAGCGTGCCGGCGACGCCCAACCCGAACCTCGGCGGGGTGCTCTATCAGGTCTATACCGTCTATACGCCGGAACACGCGGCCTCGGCCTATGCCGATTATGTCTATCCGGTGGGCAGCAACGGCACGTCGGTGCGCCTGCACCTCGATGCCAACTATGCCTCGTCGCAGTACAGCTTCCAGAACGAGCCGGTGAAGGCCGACGCGAGCTTCGTGGTCAATGGCCGCCTTGCGCTGGCGGACATGCCGGTGGGCAGCAACGGCAACAAGGCGACCTTCTCGGTCTGGGCGCGCAACCTGCTCGACACGACCGTCATCTATCGCCGCTCGGCGGCGAACGACAAGGTTCTGGGTGATTACGGCAACTTCAACGCGCCGCGCACCTTCGGGTTCGATGCGACGCTGAACTTCTGATCCGTTCAGCCTGAAACGGCATCATGGCGGCCGGGCTTTTGCCCGGCCGCCATTTTTTTGGGTGTCAGGGATGAGGCAGAGTGCGTGCCGACAAAGTTGGCTTGAACCCGCGCCTCAGGCCGCGCGGCGGCGGGGGCGGAGCAGGGCTTCGTAAGTCGCGAACAGCTCGGCGAAATGGTCGTCCATCGTGCGCGGCGGAGCGATTTCGGCGCGCGGACCGTCGAGCCCGCATTCGCGTGCGATGGCGTATTCGACGATCGTTTCAGCGGCGGCGGCGGCATTGGCGGATTCGTAGATCCAGCCGCCTTTCGCGCGCGCCTGATCGGCTGCGCCGCCTTCATCGGGCGCGATCAGCGGCAACCCGCTGGCGGAGGCTTCGGCGGCGACCATGCAGAACGTCTCAGCCTCGCAGCCGTGGACCAGCGCGTCTGCGCTGGCCATCACGCGCGCGAGTTCGCTGCGCACCGTGATCGGGGCGAGAATGCGGATATGCGGATTGCCGGCAATGCGCCGCTCGATGTTCTTGTGATCGCGGCCTTGCCCGGCGAGCACGAGGCCGACCGGGCGGCGCGTGCCTGCTGCCGTGACGGCATCGACCAGCATCGGCCAGCGCTTTTCGGGGGCGAAGCGACCGACGCCGATGAGCAGGGTCGCCTCCTCGGGCAGTTCGCACAGCTCGAGCAGGCCCTTGCGCATCTGCGGGTCGCGCAACGTGGGCGAGAACACGCCGGGATCGACGCCCATCGGGTTGGTCACGATGCCCTGCAGCCCACCACCCGTCATCCGCTGCGAGAGCCCGGGGCTGGCGCTGACGATCATGTCGAACTGGCTGTCGAGCTTGCGCAAGTGGCGCCAGTAGCGGTCGAACGCCTTGTCGATCACCGGGCGCGTGGCGATGCCGTCGAACCAGCGGTAGGCGTAGGCCGACAGCGGATCGGCGTGCATGATCAGCGCGCGCGGGGCCTTGCCCGGCCATTCGCCGACAAGGCTGGCGCTGCGCCAGGGCGACGAGGCCTCGACAACATCAGGGGCTTCGCGGTCCAGCGCGGCATAAAGCGCCGCGACGTCGTTGAAATAGCGATAGTTGAAATCGAGCGGAAAAACCGTGCTTTTGAGCCACACGATCCGCGCGTTGGGGCCACGTTCCTCGACGCGGTCCTGCTCGCCCGGCGCGATCACGACCACTTCATGGCCCAGCGCCGCACCGGCCTTGAGCTTGCGATCCACGTATGTACGGACCCCGCCGCCCTTGGGGGCGTAGAAAGCGCAAACATCAACGAGTTTCATGGCGAACCCCCGATTACGAGCCCTTTATCGGTCCGAACGAGAACAGGCCGGTACGATAGTTCATCACAATGCGCAATGTGGTTAGCCCGCCACCCGCATTAACCGCAACCGCGCGGGCCTTCGGCTTCGCCCAGCTCAGTTTGGGATTGGCCGAGAAGCCGAAGCCATCGTGGCTGAGGCTGAACTTCCGGTCGCCATTGCGGTCGTGCAGCACGGTTACGGCATAGGTGCCGGGGCCGGGCAAGCGCACGCACAGGCGCGGCGTTGGTTCGTTGGGCACCGCCACTTCCACGCGGCGGAACGTCTTGCCCGCCGCGACCAGCACGTTGTCGTCCGCAAGGAAATCGGTGTCGTTGGCGGGGTAAACCTCAAGCTTCAGGCGCCCGGCGTGGTCCTTGAGCCCGATCAGATCGACGAGGAATGCAGGCCCGCTTTCACCCGGCCGGCACTGGGCTTCCGCTTTGCCGAGATCGGGGGTCGAGGGGATTGGTGCGGCTGCGGGCAACAACACCAGAGCAGCGCCAAGTAGCACGGCCCGTTTCATGCATTTCTCTCCTTCTGCACGAGATCAAGCAGCATCAAACCGATAAACAACACCACATGCGTTGCTACGATCAGGAGCGATATCATGGCAATCATTTCACTGGTCTGAACCTGACTGCCGGCCAGCAGCGTCGAGATCCCGGCGAATGCAATGTCTTTATTGGGAATGAGCGGCAGGCGCGAGATGAGCAACCGGACGGTCGAATAGAGCAGCCAGGAATTGATCCCCACCTCTGGCAGGATGAGGTGCCAGGCCAGCGCCGAAAGGCCGGTATTGGCTAGCAGCCGCGCGCAATGGACGACGAAAACGAACCACAATTCGCCTCGCCCCAGGCTCAACAATCCGTTCCGGAAGAACATAATCACCAGCGAAGTCAGCAGGAGAAAGATGATCGAGATGGCGAGGACATCGACTCCGAGCTTGAGCGTGATCCCGAAGGGCAGTTCCAGAACATTGCCGAAGCTGATGTCCTTGATGATCGGCCAGGTGACGATCAGCATCACGATTGTCATGATATTGCCCGCCAGCGCGGAAAGGATTGCCACGTCCTTCACCGCGCCGAACGGCGAGCCTGCCATCTTCACATGGCGGCGGGCCCAATCGTAGAAATAGACCTCGCCGACATAGCCCAGCAGCAGTTCGTTGCCGATCAGCTTCTTGAGCAGCGGGAAAATGCCCGAGACGGGAATGCCCCAGAGCTTGCGGAAAAT
>CAIKKO010000529.1 GCA_903828025.1 uncultured Sphingomonadales bacterium | reverse complement strand
CCGAAGCCGCTTCCCCGCGCATTCCGCCGCGCCGGATCGCGCTGCTCAATGTGAAGTACAGTCCCAATCTGGGCGATGGCCTGCTGTCCGAATGCCTTGAGGCCGAACTGGCGCGCACGTTCCGCTCGATCGCGCCCGAGACGGAGGTGTTCTCGATCGATCTGGCGGGGCGGCGCAGCTATCCCCCCATCGCACCCAGCCAGCGCGCGCGGATGATCGCAGTGCTGGAAGCGCTGCCCGCCGCCTTGCGCAAGCAGGCCACCCGTCTCGCGCTGACCGCGCTGGTGCGGCTCAGGCTGCGCCGCCACGTCCGCGCGCGGCTTGCCGGATGCGATGCGGTCGTGCTCGGCGGGGGCAACCTGCTGACCGATGCGGATCTCAACTTTCCGATGAAGATTGCGGGCGCGCTGCGGCAAGTGGCGCGGCTCCACCTGCCGGTTGCGGTCTATGGCGTGGGCGCCAATCGCCAGTGGTCGGATGCGGGGCGGCAGTTGTTCGGGCGCGGGCTGGGGCAAGCCCGCCTCGTCTTTGCCGCAGTGCGCGATGCCCGCAGCCAGGCGGCGTGGCGCGATCTGCTCGTGCCGCAGGGCATCCGGGCCGCAGATCTGAGCGGCGATCCCGGCCTGCTCGCCAGCTGCCATTTCCCGCGCCCGCCCGCCCCGTTCGATGGTCCGCTGGCGGGTCTGTGCGTCACCGCGCCGATGGCGCTGCGCTATCACGCCACGGGCCCCTCCGCCGGGAAGGCTGCCGCCACGCCCGAAGCGCTTGGCGCGTGGTATGGCGAAGCGGCGCGCGCGCTGGTCGAGGCGGGCTTCCGCGTAGCGCTGTTCACCAACGGCAGCCCGGAAGACCGCGACTATCTGGATGCCAGGGGCCCAGAGTGGATCCTGCGCGCCAAGGGCCCGGTAACGATGACCAATCCCTTCACAGACCCCACCGAAATGATCCAGTTCATCGCAAGTTGCAGCTTGATCGTGGCGCACCGCATGCACGCCTGCATCGCCGCGCACTCCTTCGCCATCCCCGCGATCGGCCTGCGCTGGGACGTGAAGCTGGACAGCTTCTTTGCGCTGGCCGGTCGCGGCAGCTTCATTGCCGATACCGCGGCGCTCGATGCCCCCGCGCTCACCGCGCTCGCCCGCCGCGCGGTGGCGGAAGGGGTGGACCGCCCGGCGCTCGAGCGGCTGATCGCAGACACCCGCGCCGATATCGCGCGCATGGCCGCCGCACTGGCGCGCGCGATGCAGCCGGTGGTGGCGGCATGAGCGCAGCCCGCAACCCGCATCTCAACCAGATCGTGGTGATCAACGATCTTTCGCACCCGATGGGCGGCGCGAGCGCGCTGGCAGTGGCTTTGGCCCGCAGCTTTGCCGCACGGGGCTACAAGGTCGCCATGCTCGCCGGGGATACGCCCGATCCGGCGCTGTCTGAGGCGGGGGTGGCTGTCACTGCACTGGGCCAGGCGCGCTTGCTGGGCCGCGCGGGCGCGCTGGTCGATGGCCTGTGGAACCGCGCAGCACACCGCATGATCCGCCGCTGGATCGCGGCCAACGACACGCCGGGCACAGTCTATCACCTCCACGGCTGGTCGCAGATCCTCTCGCCGGCCGTG
>CAIKKO010000528.1 GCA_903828025.1 uncultured Sphingomonadales bacterium | reverse complement strand
GGGGTTAGGCGCAGCAGGCGCATCGAGCCGGGAACCAGATCATAGCCGTGGCTGCCCGGAATGGCGGCGGCAAAGGCGGCGGAGGGCAAGTAGATCGTGCCGTCCGCCGGATCGAGCGCCGCCGTGCGCGCGCCGCTGCCCGAGGGGATTGCGCCCGCCGCATGCAGCGCCTTATCCGCGCCCAAGGTGAACACGCTGATCGCGGCGCTCTTGCCGCAAGGGATCAGCACGCGGCGGCGCGGTGCGTCATAAAAGGCGGCGTCCGGCCCCATGCCAATCGGCAGCAGCGCGACCAGCTTGCGCGCCGCGATGTCGACCACGGCGGCCTTGCCATTGGCGCAGGCGCTGACGGTGGCGCCCATCTCGGGAATAAAGGCGATGCCGGTGGGGGCCTCGCAGCCCGGCATGGGGATCACGCCCTGTGCGGTGCCCGTGGCGACATCGGCCAGATCGAGCTCGCCCAGATCCTCGTTGTTGATGACCAGCAGCGTGGCGCTCGCCATCACCCCGGCCTCAAGCGCGGGCTTGAGCGTGATCGTGGCGACGACTTTGGCCGCCTCTGGGGCCGCCTCGGTATCGATCCGCGAAACGGTGCCGGCCTTGGCGTTCATCACCAGCACCGACTTCGACGTGGCATCATAGAACGCATAGTCCGGATCGGCATCGACCGGGATGGAAGCGATCTGGTGGCCGTCTGCCGTATCGAGCAGGCGCACGGTGTTGTCATGCCCGCTGGTCACCACCAGCACTTTGCCGCCCGGCAGCGCGAACGCGGCGTGGCCATGCGCGATTACGCCGATCGAGCGGACCGCTTGCGGGTTCGCCGGATCGACCACCGTAACGCTGTCCGCGCGCGCGACATAGACCCGGCGGTTCACCGGATCGAAGCTGGCATAGTCCCAGCGCCCGTCGGGCAGCGCGATGGGCGCGCCCGCGACATAAGCCGGAGCTGGGGCCGGCGCGGCGGCGGAGCAGGCCCCGCCGCACAAGCTGAGCATGGCCGCGCTGGCAAGCGCGAGAGGGCGTAAGTTGGCGGCCATGATCACATTTCCTTCACATCAGAACTTCAGCTTGATGCCACCTTCGAAGGTCGCGTCATAGTACTCGCGCTGGATCGGGCGGTTGACGGTGCCCTCATAGAACCGCAGCGGCGCATTTGTCAGGTTCTTGGCGTTGAAATAGAGCTGCGCGTAAGAGTTCACGTCGTAGCTGCCGTTGAAATCGAGCGTGAAGCGGTGATCCTGGAACACGTCGGTGGCGCGGCTGCCGCCGACCCCGAACAGGACCTTCGATTCGTACTGGGCTGAAACCCGCGCCTTGACCGGGCCATGCTCATAGAACACCGCTGCGTTGCCCGCGAACTTGAACGTGCCGGGCAGTTCGACACTGCCTTCGCCGTCGCGCAGATCGACCTTGGCATCGACATAGGTTGCGTTGGCATCCACGCCGAAGCCGTTGAGCAATCCGGGGAGCCCGGTGAACTTGTCGACGAACGAAGCCTCAATCCCGCGTGCATGCGCACCGCCAACGTTGGAATACGTCGAGAGTGTGGCGATGCCCGAAATGCCGGGATAGCGGCCGCGCGTGGTGCGCGTGACGATGTAATTGCGCAGTTCCTTGTCGAACGCGCCAAAGGCGATGATGCCGCTGCCGGGCAGGTAGTATTCTACCGCGAGATCGAAATTGTTCGAGGTCATCGGCTGGAGGTTCGGGTTGCCGGTGGAAACCGTGCCGCCACCGACATCGACGCTCGAGCTTTGGATCGTCTGGTAGAACCCGGGGCGGGCAATGCCGGTGGACCATGTGGCGCGTGCCACGAAATCCTTGGCGATGGTGTACTTCAGCTGCACCGTGGGGAAGGCGTTGGTATACGTGTGCGTGGTCGACGCGGGCACGAAGCTGACCGCGCCCTGCGCATCGGTGACCTTCGCAATGCCCGCATAGCGCGCGCTGGTGTGCTCGACACGCAGGCCCGCGAGCAGGCCGAGTGCGCCGAACGTGCCCTTGTACTGCGCGAAGCCGGCGATCACGTCTTCCTTGTCGTCGAAGTAACCGCCCGCGTTGCGCGAAAGATCGCGGGCCAGCTTGCTGCGATCAAACAGCGCGGCATTGTCGTTCAGCAGCGCGGTCAGCTTCTCGCCGTCGAGATCGGGGCCGATGGCATAGGCATTGTAGAAGCTGGTGATCGGCGCGCCCTGTGCATACCCGGCCAGGCCAAGCGCCGGGCCGTTGTAGCTGTAGGTGTAGTTGAGCGGCATCGCGGTCTTCTCGCGGAAACGCAGCTTGCTGCCGAATTTCAGCTCGTCGTCTGCGGTCAGCCCCAGCGGCATGGCGAGGTTGGAGGAAGCGCTCCACTCGCGGTCGCGGTCATGCTCGGTCGAATTGCTGATCCCGTCGAGCGTGTAGTTGGCCGGATCGGCGATATCGGCGCCGGTCACGGTGTACTTCGGGTGGTTGGGATCGGTGGTGTTGTCGTAGGTGATGCCGAGGCCCGAGGGGCCCGCGAAGGTCGTGTTGTAATCGTAGTACTTGTCATACGTGGCGCGGCTGAAGGCGCCGAACCAGTTGAACGTCACGCTGTCGAAATGGTGGTCGCCGCCGACTTGCACGACGAGGTTGCGGTGTGCTTCATCCTCGTTGCGCAAGGTTTTGACCGTCGAGGCACCCGTCACGACGAAGCCGTTGGCATTGGCGGGATCGACCACCACGCCATCGGCAAGGCCGTCGATCTCGAGCCGGTTGCGGTGGACGGTCTCGTTGTAGCCGGCGAAGCTGGCGCGGGCGTAGATGCGGTTGTCGGCGTTCGGCGTGAAATCAAGCTCGCCCGAATAGCCGAAGCGCTTGCGGTTGTACTGGTAGCGGCGCAGCTCGAGCGCATCGAACGCCTTGTCCGGCGTGTTGGGCTGATCGTCGATGTAGGCCGCCTCGATATCATCGAAGCCGCGCTTGTCGTTATAGAGGAACTGGCTGAGCACAAACGAGAACGGCGCGTCGCCCGAAGCGTTCTTGCCGCCGAACGGGGCACCGATCACAACCTCGTCGCGGTAGAAGCCCTTGTTGCGTTCGGTTTCGATGCCGCCGCCCAAGGTCACTTCGGCGAAGGGGCTGGTGCGCCCGATGGCGGTGCGCGGGGTCAGCTCGACCGAGCCGCCAATGCCTTCGGCCTCATGATCGGGCAACCCGGTCTTGATGACGCTGAGGCGGTCGATCGCGCCGATGGGCACGGTATCAAATTCCACCGCGCGGCCGGCCGAGTTGAAGTAGGTGCCGCCCGGCTGGGTGTTGAGCAGCACCACGCCGCCGAAGGTCGCGCCGTTGAAGTTGCCGTCGAGCCCGCGGATATTGACGAAGCGGCCCTCGGCCGTGTCGATCGAGAGCGAGACGCCGGGAACGCGGCTGATTGCCTCGGCCGCGTTGATATCGGGGTACTTGGCGATGGTTTCGGCGGACTGGATGTTGACCAGGTTGAGCGCCTTGAGCTGCTCGTCGCGCGCGGCATCGGCGCGGCGCGCCGTGACGATGATGTCCTGCGAGGAAAGCGCAGCAGATCCGCTGGCGGAGCCCTCAGCCAGCGCAGGCACCGCGACAAAGGATGCCAATATTGTCGAGACAAGCGCCATCGTCCGGATTTTCATCACGAAAATTCCCCATAGTTGCTGCAATTTGTTGTTCTGAAAGGCGATCTTATTGCGCCTGCGAACATCCCGATGCTGCAGTTATGTGAAGCTTCCGCGACATTGGGAGCCCGATGGCCAACGTTGGGAACATTTAATCTGGCGCGGAACCATCCGTTCCGCGCCAGCCTGCGGCGCCCCCTACTTCGGC
>CAIKKO010000527.1 GCA_903828025.1 uncultured Sphingomonadales bacterium | reverse complement strand
CGGCGCATGCCTGTTCGCGGGGCTGGCCGCCGTGATCGCCGGTGTGCCGCGTGTCCAACTGGTTATCCGCGGCTTGCCCCCGGTGATCCGCCGCCACATGTTCCAGCCGGAATACGAGGTGATGTACCGCGCGCTGGCGGCTGTGCCGGGCATTGAATTCATCAGCAACAGCAAGGCGGCGGCGCGCGCCTATGCCACTTGGCTCGATCTTCCGATCGAGCGCTTCGCCATCGTCTACAACGGTGTGCAGCGCATGCCGACGCCCCACAGCGACGAACTCGAAGCGCAGTGGCAGGATTTCGTCACCGCCACGCCCGGTGCAGACCAGACGATTGGCGGCGTGTTCCGTTTCGATACCGACAAGCGCCCGCTGCTGTGGATCCGCTTTGCTGCGCGGTATGCCAAGGCCCATCCCACCGCCCGCTTCCTGCTGGTCGGCGGCGGGCGGCTGCTCGACGATGCGATTGCGCTCTCGGAAACACTCGGCGTGCGCGACAAGATCCTGTTCGTCGGCCGCTCGACGGAAGTCGGCACCTGGATGAAGCGGATGGACGTGCTCGTGCTGATGTCCAGCTTCGAAGGCCTGCCCAACGTGCTGATCGAGGCGCAGTTCCTCGGCGTACCAGTGGTCTCGACCCCGGCAGGCGGCGCGGCGGAATGCTTTATTGAAGGCGTGACCGGCCATATTCTCGGCTCGGCGGACAAGACCGACCTTGATGAAGCCTGCGCCAAAGTGCGTGCGCTGGTGGGCCGGGCCCAGAATGCGGAGATTTTCGAACCGGCGGAGCGCGATTTCCTCGACGCCAAGTTCTCGGTGCCGCGCATGCTCGAAAACTTCGTCTCGACGAGCTGTGGTATCGTGACCGAATCCGCCGCCAGCTGATTGTTCGCCTGAACCGGGCGGCTCAAGACCATTACGGAGACCTGACGTGGCAATCCTCGTGACCGGCAATGCCGGCTTTATCGGCTTTCACACCGCCAAGACCCTGCTCGAACGCGGGGACGACGTGGTCGGGCTCGATGTCGTCAACGACTACTATGATCCCGCGATCAAGGAAGCCCGGCTGCGCATCCTTGAGGAAACCGCGCGCCGCACCAATGCCAAGTACACGTTCGTGCGCGCCAATCTGGCAGACCGTGCGGCGGTCGAACGCACGTTCGGCGAGAACGATATCCGCCGGGTGATCAACCTCGCCGCGCAGGCCGGGGTGCGCTATTCGATCGAAAACCCGCACGCCTACGTTGAAAGCAATATCATCGGCTTCACCAATATCCTCGAAGCCTGCCGCCACGGCGGGGTTGAGCATCTGGTCTATGCCTCAACCAGCAGCGTCTATGGGGCCAATCAGGCCATGCCGTTCAGCGAGCATGTCGGCGTCGACCATCCGCTGCAGTTCTATGCCGCGACCAAGAAGGCCAACGAGCTGATGGCGCACAGCTACAGCCATCTCTACCGCTTGCCGACCACGGGCCTGCGCTTCTTCACAGTCTACGGGCCATGGGGCCGGCCGGATATGGCGCTGTTTCTGTTTGCCAAGAACATCATCGCGGGCAAGCCGATTGACGTGTTCAACTATGGCAACCACACGCGCGATTTCACTTATGTGGCCGATATCGTCGAAGGCGTGATCCGCGCCTGCGATCAGGCCGCTGCGCCCAACCCCGCGTGGGATGCGCGCAACCCCGATCCCGCCACGAGCAACGCGCCCTACCGGATCTACAACATCGGCAACAACAACCCGGTCAAGCTCACGGAGTATATCGAGGCGCTGGAAGAGGCGCTCGGCAAGAAGGCGGAGCGCAACCTGCTGCCGTTGCAAGCGGGCGATGTGCCCGATACCTTTGCCGATGTTTCGG
>CAIKKO010000526.1 GCA_903828025.1 uncultured Sphingomonadales bacterium | reverse complement strand
TCTCGTCCGACCGCACGATCAGCGAATACGCCCGCGATATCTGGGGGGTGGGCCCGACCTGATGCAGCCATCCGCCCGCGCCCTCGAAGCCCTGCTGGAGGGCACGCATGCCGATCCGTTCGCGCTGCTCGGCATTCACGAGGGGCCGGGCGGCGCGTTTGCCCGCGCGGTGCTGCCGGGGGCGGAGACCGCCGAGGCGCATACGCTGGGCGGCAAGACGCTGGGCACGCTGACGCGGATCAACCCGCTCGGGCTGTTCGAAGGCGTGGTCAAAGGTCCGCGCCAGCCGGTGAAATACCGCTGCACGGCAAGCGGACACGCATGGTGGCAGACCGACGCTTATTCGTTCGGCCCGGTGCTCGGCCCGACCGACGATTTCCTGATGGGCGAGGGCACGCACCTCCGCCTGTTCGACAAGCTCGGCGCGCATGCGATCGAGCACGAAGGCGCGGCCGGCGTGCATTTCGCGGTGTGGGCCCCCAATGCCGATCTCGTTTCGGTGGTCGGCGATTTCAACGACTGGAACCCCGCGCGCCACCCCATGCGCCGCCGCGCCGATATCGGCGTGTGGGAAGTGTTCCTGCCCGATATCGAACCGGGCCGCGCCTACAAGTTCCGCATTGTCGGCCCCGGCGGCGCGGTCCAGCCGCTCAAGGCCGATCCGTTCGCGTTTCGCTCCGAACTGCGCCCCGCCACCGCCAGCGTGGTCGCCGCGCCCGATGCGCATATCTGGGGCGATGCCGCGCACCGCGCGCACTGGGCGGCGACCGACGCCCGGCGCGAACCGATTGCGATCTACGAAGTCCACCCCGGATCGTGGCAGAAACCCGGAGATGGCCGCGAATTCTACAGCTGGGACGAACTGGCGGACCGGCTTATCCCCTACGCGGTCGACATGGGCTTCACCCACATCGAGTTCCTGCCCGTTTCCGAGCATCCCTACGATCCGAGCTGGGGCTACCAGACCACCGGGCTGTTCGCCCCCTCCGCCCGGTTCGGCGAGCCTGAGGGCTTTGCCCGCTTCATCGACGGCGCGCACCGCGCGGGGATCTGCGTGCTGATCGACTGGGTTCCGGCGCATTTCCCGGTCGATGCCCACGGTCTTGCGCAGTTTGATGGTACGTACTTGTATGAACACGCCGATCCGCGCCTTGGCTTTCACCCCGATTGGCAGACCGCGATCTACAATTTCGGGCGGCGCGAAGTGGCCAGCTTCCTCGTCAACAACGCGCTGTTCTGGGCCGAACGCTACCATGTCGACGGCCTGCGCGTCGATGCGGTCGCCTCGATGCTGTACCGCGATTACTCGCGCAAGGCGGACGAATGGATCCCCAATGCCGAGGGCGGCCGCGAGAATTGGGAAGCGGTTGAATTCCTCCAGGCGATGAACCGCGCGGTCTATGCCAGCCACGCCGGTTTCATCACCGTTGCGGAGGAATCGACCAGCTGGCCCGGCGTCACGCTGCCCACCGATGCTGCAGGACCGGCAAGGGGCGGGCTCGGTTTCGGCTTCAAGTGGAACATGGGCTTCATGCACGATAC
>CAIKKO010000525.1 GCA_903828025.1 uncultured Sphingomonadales bacterium | reverse complement strand
CCAAGGAACGTCGGCATCGCGAGTGCAGCGCCCTCGCCGCCTTCGTACAGCACATCGCCGTCGAACAGATCGGCCAGCACATGGGTGCCCTCGCCTTTGCCCAAGGCTGCCCGCATCGCAGCTTGAAACGCGAAATCGAGCACCGCCGGATAGCCGTCGCGGCGGGTAAACTGCGCGATGTAGCCGTTGTCCGGCGTCTCGCGCGCGACTTCGCCGAAGATCGCGAAGTTCGGAATGCCGCGAGCATGGGCGGTCTGCAGCATCGCCGGGATGAAGGCCTGCCAGAACCCCGGATCGACATGGCGCGCGGTGTCGATCCGGTAACCGTCGATGCCGAAATCTGTGATCCATTTGGCATAGATCGCGATCATGCCATCGCGCACGCGCGGGTTTTCGGTGAACAGATCGTCGAGCCCGGCGAAATCACCGAACCGGGCGCTTTCGCCGGTGTAGGTCGAGTTGCCGCGATTGTGATACCAGATCGGATCGTTGAGCCAGTCGGGCACTTTCACGCGGACCTCGGCTTCGGGCACAAACGGCGTGTAGGCGAAAGCCGGATCGGTGAGGTGCGCGAAGTTGGCGGCAGAGGAATCTGTGTCGCCTGCAAAGCCTGGGTTGATCGCAGCGCCGCTGAGGCCGCCTTTGCGCGAATAGGGATAGTCCGCGCGGCTGCGATAGGCCCTGCCTTGCTCGCGGTACTGGATCACATCGGCCGTGTGGTTGGCGATGATATCCATATAGACCTTGAGCCCGCGCGCGTGCGCCGCATCGACCAAGGCCTTGAAATCGGCGTTCGTGCCGAAATGCGGGTCGACCCGAGTGAAATCGGTGATCCAGTAGCCGTGATACCCGGCGCTTTCCTGCCCCGGCGCGCCCTGCACCGGCTTGTTCTTGAACACCGGGCCGACCCAGATCGCGGTTGCGCCGAGGCCTTTGACATAGTCGAGCCGCTGGATCAGGCCCTTGAGATCGCCGCCATGGTAGAACCCTTTGGCAGCGGGATCGAACCCGGTGGAGAGGCGGTCACCAGTGAGCCCGCCCCGGTCATTGGCGTGGTCGCCGTTCTCGAACCGGTCGGGCAGGATGAAATACACGACCTCTCCCGCCGCCGGACGGGCCCGATAGTCCTGCGCCGCCAAAGGCAGCGGAGTGGCCGCGAGCAAGGCCAATGCAAAGCGCAAACCTGCCTTCATGCCGCCGCGCCGAATGCGAGTGGGGCTGCCGCGCAATGCCGCGCGATGAATTCGGCATGGGGTGCATAGCGCTCCGCCTCGCGCCGATAGAGCGCGCCGAGCGTTTCGAGATACCCCTTGAGATCATCCTCGGAGATCGTCTCGGCAAGGCCGTGACTGCCGGCCGGGATGATCCCTTGCCCTGCAAGCACCTGAAACCAGCCCACTTCGCTGAACAGCTCCTCGCCGTCGCGGAAGATATGGCCATTGGCGCGGAACAGTTCGATCCGCGCGGAGAGGCTGTCCGGCAGCGTCATTTCACGGCAGGCGCGCCAGAACGGCTCGTCGCGCTGGTTGGCGGTGTAGTGAAGGATGATGAAGTCGCGGATGCGCTCCATCTCGAAGGCGTGCTGCCGGTTGTATTCGTCGCGGTCTGCCTGTTGCTGCACCCTGCCCGGCATGAACTTCAGGATGCGCGAGATCGCCGACTGAATGAGGTGGATGCTGGTGGATTCAAGCGGTTCAAGGAACCCGCTGGACAAGCCGACGGCGATGACGTTGTTTCGCCATGCCTCTTGCCGACGGCCCGTGGTGAAGCGGATCGGGCGCGGATCGCCCAGCGCCGGGGCATCAAGATGCGCCAGCAGGCTCTCCGCCGCCGCTTCGTCGGTGGTGAAGGCGCTGCAATAGACGCGGCCGTTGCCGGTGCGGTGCTGCAGCGGAATGCGCCACTGCCAGCCCGCCTCGTGCGCGGTCGAGCGGGTGTAGGGCGTGAAATCGGGCGCGCGTTCGCTCGGCACCGCCAGCGCGCGGTCGCACGGGAGCCAGTGGGTCCAGTCGGTATAGCCGCTGCCCAATGTTTGCCCGATCAGCAGCGCACGAAAGCCGGTGCAATCGATGAACAGATCGCCCTCGATCACCGCGCCCGAGGCAAGCTGCAGCGCGGTCACGTCGCCGCTTTCGCCGTTGCGGCGCACGTCTGCAATCACGCCCTCGTGGCGCACCACCCCGCGCGCTTCGGCAAATTCGCGCAGGAACGCGGTATAGAGCCCCGCGTCGAAATGGAAGGCGTGCGGCATCGCCGGAACATGGCTCGAGGTCAGCGGCTGCCCCCGGTGCATCCGGCCCAGACGCGCGGCGACGGCGTTGATCGCATAGTCGTCCACCGGTCCGGCAAGGCCCAGGCGGTGCGCGCGCGACCAGTAAT
>CAIKKO010000524.1 GCA_903828025.1 uncultured Sphingomonadales bacterium | reverse complement strand
GTCATGCTTGGCGGCGCATCGAGCGCGCAGAACACGCCGATGGCCGCGATTTCCTCAGGGGTGGCGACGCGGCCCAGCGGGATATCGGCGAGGAGGCCCGCACCGCCCCGGCTCGCGATATAGTCGCCCGCCATGCCGGTGTCGGTGAAGCCTGGGGTCACGGCAAAACTCAGGATGCCATCAGCGGCATAAGCGCGCGCGATGGTCTTGTGCATTGCGATCATGCCGCCCTTTGCCGCTGCATAGTGCCAATGCGCCGGGGAATCGCCCCGGTAGGCCGCGCGGCTTGCGATATGCACGATCCTGCCGAGCGCGCTGCGCGCTTGCCAATGCCGCACCGCGAGCCGCGAAAGCTGCGCGGCGGAGGTAAGGTTGACGCGCAGCGTTTCTTCCCAGCCATCGAGCCAGCCGATGTCCGATGCCTCGAGCGGGTTCGGCGCAAACAGCCCGGCATTGTTGACCAGCACGTCGATGGTCCCGCCCGCCGCGGCCAAGGCTTGCTCCCACAGCATTTCTGCCGCCGCTGGCTCGCCGAGGTCCGCGCCGATCACGCCGGGGGCGGCTGAACGGCCGTGGCGGATCACCATGGCACCCCGCACCACAAGCGCTTCGGCCAGTGCCGCGCCGATGCCCCGGGTCGAGCCCGTTACGAGAATAGCAGGTCTGTTCATTGCGGCCCGCTGTACCAGTGAAATGTCCCCCTGCAACAGGCGCAAGCGATTTGCCCTCCTGTACCGACATCTCAAGGGGAGGTTGCGCGCCCCGGCGATTGGGCTAATACGAATCGCGATCACACCCTGCGCAGTTATGCGCGGGGCGGTTTGGCTTACTTTTTGAGGGGTTCACATGGCGCAGGCGCCCACCAAGCGGCCACTTTCACCGCATCTCGAAATCTGGCGTTGGGGTCCGGCCATGCTGGTTTCGATCCTGCACCGGATCACCGGCAATGGTCTGGCGTTTGTCGGCCTTGGCCTGCTGCTGTGGTGGGTCAGCGCGCTCGCGGGCGGCCCCGCCAGCTATCAGACCTTCCTCGACTGGGTGTGGCTGGCCCCTGCGGGCGGCCTGCAGACGGCGACGGCGCTGCTCGGCAAAGTCGTGCTGGTCGGCCTGACATGGGCGTTTTTCCAGCATATGGCGACTGGCATCCGCCACTTCATTCTCGACATCGGCGTGGGCTATGAGCTCGAGGCCAATGCGCGCTGGTCTTCGCTGACCATCCTGTTCTCGGTCGCCGCCACCAGCCTGTTCTGGGCTTTCGTGGTGCTTCACTGAGCTTCACCTGATCCATTGAGGAACCATCATGGGTAACGGTACTTCCATCGGCCGCGTGCGCGGACTTGGCTCCAGCCACCACGGCACGCACCACTTTCTCTCCTCGCGGCTGACGGCGGTCGGCAATCTGGTGCTGATTCCGTTTTTGATGATCAGCCTCGCGCTCATGCCGACGCATGACTATGCGACAGTCCATGCTTGGGCGGCCAAGCCAATCCCGGCGACCGCGCTGATCCTCATCATGATCAACACCTTCCAGCACGCGCGCCTTGGCGTGCAGGTCATGCTGGAAGACTATATCCACGAAGAAGGCGGCAAGGTCGTGGCCTGGCTCCTCATCAACATCCTGCCGCTGGCCGGCGCTGCCTTCGGCATCGTCTCGGTCGTGCGCATCGCGCTCGGGGGCGCCTGAACCATGTCCGCACCTGCCTACAAGATCATCGACCATACGTACGACACCGTGGTGGTCGGCGCTGGCGGTTCGGGCCTGCGCGCCACGATGGGGTCGGCGCAGGCCGGCCTGCGCACCGCCTGCATCACCAAGGTCTTCCCCACGCGTTCGCACACTGTCGCGGCGCAGGGCGGCATTGCGGCCAGCCTTGGCAACAACAGCCCGGACCACTGGACCTGGCACATGTACGACACGGTCAAGGGCTCCGACTG
>CAIKKO010000523.1 GCA_903828025.1 uncultured Sphingomonadales bacterium | reverse complement strand
GCGCAATTTCGCGGCCGGGATGTCGGGCGGCGTCGCCTATGTCTATGATCCGGAAGGCAGCTTCCTCGCGCTGTGCAACCTCGCGATGGTCGATGTCGCCCCGGTCAGCACCGAACGCGACGAAGATGAGGGCACCGGAAGGCCGCAGCAACGCGGCGTTGACGTGACGGACTACGGCATGGGCGATATGCTCCGCCACGATGCCGAGCGGCTGCGCATTCTCCTCGAACGCCATCATCTCTACACCGGCAGCAAGCACGCCCGCGCGCTGCTCGACAATTGGGCCGAGGCGCTGCCGCGCTTCGTCAAGGTCATGCCGCGCGATTATGCGCGCGCTTTGCGCCAGCTCGAAGCCGAGCGCGCCGAAGCCGCCAGCGTCGCTGCAGAATAATCTAGGGTATCACAGTCATGGGCAAGGCAACCGGCTTCCTCGAAATTGATCGCAAGGATCGCGCCTACGACGCACCGCAGGAGCGTCTGAAGCACTACCGCGAATTCGTCATCCCGCACGATGACGCCAGCCTCAAGGGGCAGGCCGCGCGGTGCATGAACTGCGGCATCCCTTATTGTCACAACGGCTGCCCGGTGAACAACCAGATCCCGGACTGGAACCATCTGGTCTATGAAAACCAGTGGCGCACCGCGCTCGAAAACCTGCATTCCACCAACAACTTCCCGGAGTTTACCGGCCGCATCTGCCCCGCCCCGTGCGAGGCTTCGTGCACGCTCAACCTCATCGACCAGCCGGTCACGATCAAGTCGATCGAATGCGCCATTGTCGATCGCGGGTGGAAGGAAGGCTGGATCGAGCCGCAAGTCCCCGCGCACAAGACGGGCAAGTCGGTCGCCGTGGTCGGCTCCGGCCCCGCTGGGCTTGCCTGCGCGCAGCAGCTGGCGCGGGCGGGCCATTCGGTCACCGTGTTCGAAAAGTCGGACCGTGTCGGCGGCTTGCTCCGCTACGGCATCCCCGATTTCAAGCTGGAAAAGCACCTCATCAATCGCCGCCTGATCCAGATGATGGCCGAAGGCGTGGAATTCCGCACTTCGGTCGAAGTCGGCGTGACGATCTCGGTCGCCAACCTGCTCGAAAACTTCGACAAAGTCGTGCTCGCGGGCGGCGCGGAAGATCCGCGCCCCATCGGCATCCCCGGCTTCGAACTGCCCGGCGTGCGCTTCGCCATGGAATTCCTCACCCAGCAGAACAAGCGCGTTGCGGGGGATGACGAAATCCGCGCCGCCCCGCGCGGCTCGCTGCTCGCCACGGGCAAGCATGTCGTCGTGATCGGCGGCGGCGACACCGGGTCGGACTGCGTCGGCACGTCAAACCGCCAGGGCGCGCTCTCGGTCACCCAGCTCGAAATCATGCCGCGCCCGCCCGAGAAAGAGGACAAGGCGCTGAGCTGGCCCAACTGGCCGCTCAAGCTGCGCACCTCGTCCAGCCACGAGGAAGGCGTCGAGCGCGAGTTCGCCGTGCTGACCAAGCGCGTGCTCGGCGAAAACGACGTGACCGGCCTCGAATGCGTCCGCGTCGAATGGGTCGGCGGCAAGATGGAGGAAGTGCCCGGCAGCACTTTCGTGATCCCCGCCGATCTGATCTTCCTCGCGATGGGCTTCGTCGGCCCGCGCAAGCAGGGCCTGCTCGAACAAGCGGGCGTGGAGCTCGACGCCGGCGGCAACGTCAAGGCCAACACCGCCGATTACCACACCAGCAACGAACGCGTGTTCACCTGCGGCGACATGCGCCGCGGCCAGAGCCTCGTCGTGTGGGCCATCCGCGAAGGCCGCCAATGCGCCCGCGCAGTGGACGAAGCGCTGATGGGCGCGAGCGAACTGCCGAGGTAAATACCTACCCAAGCCAACCTTCCTAAAGCCCTCTCCCCTTCAGGGGAGAGGGTTGGGAGAGGGGC
>CAIKKO010000522.1 GCA_903828025.1 uncultured Sphingomonadales bacterium | reverse complement strand
TATTTCGACTACATGATGGCCGCCTTCGTGTCGATCCTGCTGCTGTCGAACCTGATCGGCGCGGCCAAGCTCGCCACCATGGGAGGCTATACCTTTGGGGCCGGCATCCTGTTTTTCCCCGTATCCTATGTGCTGGGCGATGTGCTGACCGAGGTTTACGGCTACGCCAACGCGCGGCGCTGCGTGTGGGTGGGCTTCTTCGCGCTGCTGTTCATGGCATTCATGAGCTACGTGGTGGTTGCCATGCCGCCATCGTCGGGCTGGGGCTGCGCGTCGAGCGGCGATCCGCGCTTTGCCGATATCGTTGCAAAGACATCGCCCGGCGCAGTGTGCCAGACGACGTACGATTCGGTGTTCGGCAGCACCTGGCGCATCGTGCTCGCCTCGGTCACTGCGTTCTGGGCGGGTGAGTTCGTCAATTCCTTCGTGCTCGCGCGGATGAAGGTGTGGACCGGCGGCAAGTATCTTTTCACGCGCACTTGGGGCTCGACGATCTTCGGGCAGGCGGTCGACAGCGCGCTGTTCTATCCCATCGCCTTCCTCGGCACCTGGACCACGGCGGACGTGTTGCACGTGATGGTGACCAACTGGGCGCTCAAGGTGCTCTGGGAGATCGTGCTGACCCCGGCGACTTATGCGATCGTCGGTTTCCTCAAGCGGCATGAAGGCGTCGACGTGTTCGACACCGATACCAATTTCTCGCCGTTTGCGGTGGCTCCAGAAGCCTGATGATCTATATCGTCCTCAACGGCGTCGCCATTCTATCGGCCACGCTGGCGGGGCTGGTGTTTGGCGCTGCGTATTACGGACTTTTCGACCGCAGCCGACTGCGCGGGTTTGCAACGTTCGTCATCGCCTTCGTGGCCGAGGCCTGGCTTTGCGCAATTCTGGCGGGCGCGCTGATCCTTGCACCGCCGAAGGGCAGCGTGTGGACGATGACGCTGGGCAGCGCTTTCGTGATCTGGCTGGGGTTTGTCGTGCCGAGCCTTGCTGCGTCCTACCGTTTTCGGGCTCTGGCCGGGCGGGCGGTGCTGGTTGATTGCGGATACTGGCTGGGTGTGATGCTGGTGCAGGCGGCGGTGTTGCGGCTGATCGGATTGGTGCCGCCGCCCGTTTAGCGTGTATTTTCCTCCCCATTTTTCCGCAGGACAAATGGGGAGGATCATTGGGGGCGCTCAATCCGCGATGAACCCGATGGCGAGGTAGATCAGGATCAGCGAGCCGAAGCCGACCAGCGTGCCGATCACCCAGGCGACGCGCACCAGCGTGACATCAAAGCCGAAGTAATCGGCGATCCCGGCGCAAACGCCCATGAGCTTGCCGCGGCGCTTGTTGAGGTGGAAACCAGAGGGCGAGGGGACCTGACGGTCGTCGAAGCGGAGGTCGCTCATGCGCTGTACACCGAGTTGGCGGCGACCGGAGCGGCCTGCGAGGTGGCATTGGCGGGCATCGAGACAGTGCCGCTGATCAGCGCGAACGAGAGCGCAAAGGCTGCGGCAGCGTTGATGATCGGGGTGGAGAAGCTGCGGAGGTTGATCATGGTTGGTCCTTTTCTGCGGTTTGAATGTGGGCCGCCGGGTCTGTCCGGCGGATGCCAGAAGCTTTGCATGGGCCGTGCCAAACGGTGAAAACCTCAGAAATCTGCCATTGTTCCTTCGAGATTTGCAAACCGGCGCCCACATCAACGCCAAGGAGTGGTGTTTTTTGCCGATATTCAGGAAATGCCTGCCCGCACCTTTGCGCTTGCGTTTTTTCGGCACCGCG
>CAIKKO010000521.1 GCA_903828025.1 uncultured Sphingomonadales bacterium | reverse complement strand
GCTGCGCGGCGGGAGCGAGGCGGTCAATTCGAACCGGGCGATCCTCGCCGCGCTGGCGGAAGGGCTGGCGGCAGGCGGCGTGCCCGCCGATGCTGTGCAACTTGTGCCGACGCAGGACCGGGCAGCGGTCGGCGCGATGCTCTCGGCCAGCGGGCTGATCGACATGATCGTGCCCCGCGGCGGAAAGAGTCTGGTCGCGCGGGTGCAGGCCGATGCGCGTGTGCCCGTGCTCGCGCACCTCGACGGGATCAACCATACCTATGTCGATCGCGCTGCCGATCCGGCCATGGCGCGCGCTATTGCGCTGAACGCCAAAATGCGGCGCACCGGGGTCTGCGGGTCGATGGAAACTCTGCTTATCGACGCCGTGTTTCCCGATCCGCACGGGCTGGTCGAGCCTCTGCTCGCGGCGGGATGCGAATTGCGCGGTGACGCGCGCGCTTGCGCGATCGATTCGCGGATCAAACCGGCGGATGCTGCCGACTGGGATACCGAATACCTTGATGCCGTGCTCTCGGTTGCCGTCGTCGATGGGCTCGATGCCGCGCTGGCGCACATCGCGCGCCACGCCTCGGGCCACACCGATGCCATCGTGACCGGCGACACTGCAGCGGCCGAGCGCTTCCTGAGCGCAGTCGACAGCGCCATCGTGATGCACAACGCTTCGAGCCAGTTTGCCGATGGCGGCGAGTTTGGCCTGGGGGCCGAGATCGGCATTGCCACCGGGCGGCTCCATGCACGCGGACCGGTCGCGCTGGAGGGGCTCACCACCTACAAATGGCTGGTGCTGGGCTCGGGGCAGATTCGCCCTTGAAGCCATGGCCGGCCGCTAGGTTCACGGCAGGCGAGGAGAGAATGATGCGCACCAATCGATTCGGAACGACAGGCCTGATGGTCTCGGAGCTGTGCCTTGGCACGATGACCTTCGGCGCGAGCGGAGGCCGGTTCAGCGCGGTTGCCGGGCTCGATCAGGCCGCCTCGACCGCGCTGGTGAAGCAGGCGCTCGATGCCGGGATCAACTTTTTCGATACGGCCAACGTCTATTCGGAGGGGCACTCGGAAGCCTTCACCGGGCAGGCGCTGCGTGATCTTGGCGTGCGCCGCTCGGACGTGGTCATTGCCACCAAGGCCATGGGCATGATGGGCAAGGGGCCGAATGATGCGGGCGTCTCGCGGTTCCATCTGATGAACGAGATTGACGCCAGCCTCGCGCGGCTCGGGCTCGACCATGTCGATCTCTACCAGATCCACGGCTGGGATTCGCAGACCCCGATCGAGGAGGCACTGCGTGCGCTGGACGATATCGTCCGCACCGGCCGCGCCCGCTATATTGGCGTGAGCAATTGGGCCGCGTGGCAGATCATGAAGGCGCTCGGCATATCCGAGCGGATGGGGCTCGAGAAATTTGCCTCGCTGCAGGCGTACTACACGGTGGCGGGCCGGGATCTCGAACGCGAGATCGTGCCGATGCTGCAGAGCGAGGGGCTGGGCCTGATGGTCTGGAGCCCGCTGGCGGGCGGACTGCTTTCGGGCAAATACACGCGGGAAGGTGAGGGTGCCATCAAGGGTGAGGGCCGCCGTGCCGCGTTCGATTTCCCGCCGGTCAACAAGGCGCGCGCGTTCGATCTGATTGATGCGATGCAGGCGATTGGCAGCAACAAGGGCGCGAGCGTGGCGCAAGTGGCGCTGGCATGGCTGCTCTATCAACCGGTGGTTTCGACCGTGATCGTGGGGGCCAAGCGTGCCGATCAGCTGGCAGACAACATCGCGGCTTGTGACGTCACACTGACCGCCGGGGAGATCGCGCAGCTCGATGCGCTTTCGGCGTTGCCGCCCGAATACCCCGGCTGGATGTTCGCCATGCAAGGGCCTTACCGCGCCAATGCCGCTTCGCCGAGGCGCGTGCCCGATTGAGCAAGCCGCGACAGTTGACCGGCCTGCTTGGAGGCAGTTTCAATCCGGCGCACGGCGCGCATCGGCGGATCAGCCTGTTTGCGCTCGATGCGCTTGGGCTTGATGAAGTCTGGTGGCTGGTCTCGCCCGGCAATGTGCTCAAGCCCGCCGCCGGGATGGCACCGCTCGCGGCGCGGGTTGCTTCCGCGCGGGAAATGGCACGGGGGGCACCGATTCGCGTGACCGCGATCGAGGCCGAAATCGGCACCCGCTATACGCTCGATACGTTGCGCAAGCTCAAGCAGCGTTATCCCAAGCGGCGGTTTATCTGGTTGATGGGGGCCGATAATCTGGCTCAGTTCCACCGCTGGCGCGGCTGGCGCATGATCGCGCGCGAGATGCCGATTGCCGTAATCGCCCGTCCGGGGTATGATCCTGCCGCTTTGGCGAGCCCCGCCATGGCATGGCTGCGCCGCTGGCGTCGGTGGCACAGTCAGGATTTGAACGGCGCAAACCGGAGCGCCCCGGCGCTGACAACCTTGCGTTTCGATCCTGATGGACGTTCGGCCACGGCCATCCGCGCCGCCGATCCCAATTGGCATCACCGCTTTGATCGCACCCGTCAGCGCGACATGCTCACCCACCGGCCCATCGGCGAAAGCGAAAGCTCTCTGGCGCAGAGGCCGCTTCTTGCGGCCGAGGCTCATTGAAAGCTTTTCCTCTTGTTCGGGCCCAGCCCTTCCTTTCCCGATCCCATCCGCGCACCTTGGCCGTTTCGCCACGGGCCGCTCGCGATCATCGCCTAGTGTCATTGAACAGTCAGCCACGGAGACCATCACCAATCCCATGACAAGCTTACAGCCCCTGCCGGTCGATGCCGGCGTCACCCCCAACCCCGCTTCCGCACCCACTGCAGCCGAGCCCGTTTCGCTGCTCGATCTGGTGCTGCGCTCGCTCGACGACGATCAGGCGCAAGAAGTGGTCACGATCCCGCTCGAGGGCAAAAGCTCGGTCGCCGATTACATGGTGGTCGCCTCGGGCCGCTCGACGCGGCAGGTCGCGTCCATGGCGCAGAAGCTGGCCGAGCGGATCAAGCATGGCGGCTTCGGCCATGTCCGGATCGAAGGCCTGCCTGCAGCCGACTGGGTTCTGATCGATGCGGGCGATATCGTTGTTCACGTGTTCCGGCCCGAAGTGCGCAGCTTCTACAACCTTGAGCGCATGTGGGCGTTTGGCGATCAGGGCGCGGCCTGAACGGCGCGAATCGCTCCACAGAACGGGGCTGATCTGGGGATTCATTCCCTCGCATTTCTGCGCTAGAGCCGCGTGATGTTGCTGCATGTGATCGCCCGCGGAAAGATCGGCCGCTCGCCCGAGGCTGAGCTGGTGGATCGCTATGCGCGGCGTATCGCCTGGGGCTTCAAGGTGACCGAGCTGCCCGACAGGGGCGGGGCGCTACCCGTCCCAGCCGCAACACCGTTCCGCACTGTGGCGCTGGACGAGCGGGGCGAGCAGCTGACCTCGGCGCAATTTGCGGCCGTGCTGGGGCGTTGGCGCGATGACGGCATCCGCGAGGCGCGGTTTCTGATCGGCGCGGCAGACGGCCATGATCCGGCTTTGCGCGGCGGCGCTGACCTGCTTCTCGCCTTTGGTAACGCCACCTGGCCGCATATGCTGGCGCGTGCGATGCTGGCCGAGCAGCTCTGGCGGGCGACCAGCATTCTGGCCGGCCACCCCTATCACCGTGAGGGCTAGGCCCACTTCATGACGGCCCGCCAGTCTCTCATGCCTCTTATTCTGGCGCTCGCGTGCCTTGCCGCATGGCAGGGCTTTGCCCAGAACGCGCCGTTCGAGAATGCCGATCAGGCCTCGGATGCGTTGCGTCAGGCCACCCGTGCGTTGGCAGACGCGCAAAAGCGCGGCGACCAGCTTGAGCAAGCGGCGCGCCGTGCCACGGCCGCTGCAGACCGCACCGCCAGCGAGGCAGCGGCCGTCGCGGCGCGTATTCAGCAATCCGAAGCGGAAATCGCCTTGTCGCAGGCGCGCGTGGCGGAGATCGACAGTGAGCGCGCTGCGCTGCGCATGCGGATCGCCCAGCGGCAGGAGCCCGTGGTGCGGCTTACGGCGGCCTTGCAGCTCATGGCCCGCCGTCCGCTGGCGTTCAGCCTGATGCGGGCCGATTCGCTGCACGATACGGTTTACCTGCGCGCAGTGCTTGAAACGATGCTGCCCGAAGTCCACCGCCGCACGGCCGGATTGCGCTCTGAGATCGCGCGCGGGCGCCAGTTGCAAGACAAGGCCCGTACCGCTGCTGCCCAGCTCAAGGCGAGCGAGCAGGCGATGACCGCGCGCCGCCAGCAGCTGGCGGCGGTTGAAAGCCGCCAGCGGATCGAATCGCGCAGCGCCGAGGGAATTGCCAGCCGCGAGGCCGACCGCGCGCTTGCGCTGGCCGAGGACACACGCGACATCGCCGCCCTGATGGACCGGCTGCGCGCCGATGGGACACTCCGGAGCCAATTGGCGGCGCTGCCCGGCCCGGTGCCCCGGCCTGACCGACCCGGCTCGATGCTGGTGGTCGATGAAGCGTCCCCCGGCCGCGCGCCCGGACCCGGCTTTGGCTGGATTCTCCCGGTGAGCGGTAGAATCGTAACCGGGTTCGGCGATACCGACGGCGCATCGCGCGCGATCGGGGTCACGTTCGCGCCACCGGCCAATGCCCAGATCGTGGCACCGGCTGCCGGGCGAGTGGCGTTTGCCGGGGACTATCGCGGCTATGGGCGGATCATCATCATCGACCATGATGGTGGCTGGACTTCGCTCATCACCAACCTGGGCCGACTGGATGTTGCTGTTGCTGCCCGCGTTGTTCAGGGATCACCGCTCGGTCTCGCCGGCCCCGGACGGCCGACGGTGACCGTCGAGCTGCGCAAGGACGGCGCGCCCGTCAATCCGCTGGCCTTCATTGGCCACTGATTGCCCTTTTTCCATTCTCCCGCCGCATCTGGCGTTAATCGTGCCGGGTCTATAGAAGCACCATCAAGCCTCGCACACTCTGGCGAAAGTCTACCATGGCGTTTCAGTTCGCTTCTTTTTTTCGCGCCGCCGCACTGGTCAGCGCCGTGGCGCTCATTCCGGCTGCAACTGCCGGGCTTGCGGCGGTCGACGCGCGCTCCGGCCCCGAGTTCGGCAAGCTGCTCGCCGTCTACGAGCGGATCAAGACCAGCTATGTCGAGCCGGTTGACGACGACAAGCTGATCAAGGGCGCGATCAACGGCATGCTGGCCGCGCTCGATCCGCACAGTTCCTACCTTGATGCCCGCGATTTCGAGAATCTGCGTACGCAGACTGACGGTTCCTATGGCGGGCTCGGCCTTTCGGTCACGATGGAGGACGGAGCGGTCAAGGTGATCGCGCCGACCAAGGGCAGCCCGGCCGATACCGCCGGGGTGAAGGCCGGTGATTTCATCACCCATATCAACGGCAAGTTGATCTTTGGCGGCACGCTCGATGAAGCGGTCGATCAGATGCGTGGGCCTCCGGGGACGTCGATTCGCCTCACCCTGTTCCGTTCCGGCCGCGACGATCCCATCGACGTTTCGATCACCCGCCAGATCATCGAGCTCAAACCGGTCGACTGGAAAGTCGAAGGCAATGTCGGCGTGATCTCGGTGTCCAGCTTCAGCGCCAATGTGGGCAGCGAAGTGTCGGACGCGTTCAAGCAGATCAAGGCCAAAACCGGTGGACGGATCAACGGGCTGGTGCTCGATCTGCGGGGCAATCCGGGTGGGCTGCTCGATCAGGCGGTGGCGCTGTCCGATCTGTTCCTCGATCACGGGGTGATTGTTTCGCAGCGCGGGCGCTATCCGCGCGATAACGAGACCTACAACGCGGAGTCGATGACGCCGGGCGACATTGCCAAGGGCATCCCGCTGGTCGTGCTGATCAACGAAGGCTCGGCTTCCGCCTCCGAGATTGTCGCGGGCGCGCTGCAGGATCAGCACCGCGCCGTGCTGATGGGCCAGCGCAGCTTCGGTAAGGGCAGCGTGCAGACGCTGATGCCGCTGACGCGCGACACCGCGCTCAAGCTGACCACGGCGCGCTATTACACGCCGTCGGGCCGCTCGGTGCAGGAAGGCGGGATCGATCCCGATATCGCGGTGCCGCAGATTTCCGATCCGGATTTGCGGAAGCGCGCTCAGCGGTTCTACCGCGAAAGCGATCTGCGCGGGCATCTCATCAACGAGATCAAGGACGACAAGGATCTTGAGCGCGACAAGACGCCTGATCCGCGCTTCAAGATGACTCCCGAAGAGCTCAAGACCAAGGGCATCGACGACTTCCAGCTCTATTATGCGCTGCAGACCTTGGGGCGGACCGCGCCGCAGGCGCTGGCTGCACGCAAGCGTTGAGGTCAAGATGAACCGTCCGGTTCCTTTCGCCTATCTCGCGGCACTCGTGGTGCCGAGCGCGCTGATCGCGGCGGTCTATGTCGCGCAATATGGCTTCGGCCTTGCGCCGTGCGAAATGTGCTGGTGGCAACGCTATCCGCATTTTGCGGCGATCCCGCTGGCGGCCGCCGCAATGGCCACGCGCGGCACCCGGCTGGGCGAGGCGCTGGTCCGGCTGGCTGCGCTGGCGATCCTCGTCAGCGGGTTGATCGGCGCGTTTCATGCCGGGGTCGAATATGGCTGGTGGCAGGGGCCGACGGCCTGTTCGTCGACCAACCTCGGAAGCGACCCGCTCGCCTCGATCATGAGCGCGCCGCTGATCCGCTGCGATACCCCGGCCTGGACCCTGTTCGGCGTGAGCCTTGCAGGCTTCAATTTTCTGGTTTCGGTCGGCAGCGCCGCGCTGGTATTCGTGCTGCTTGGCCGCCGCAAGCAAGGGGTTGTGACATGAGCGATGCGCGCGCGGCGATGCTGCGGGTCAACCAGGCAGGCGAGTTCGGGGCCACGCGGATTTATGCCGGCCAGCTCGCGGTGATGGGTGACCGCGGCCCGCATGCTGGTGAAATAGCGGCCATGGCCGAGCAGGAAGCCGGGCACCGTGAGCGCTTCGATGCGCTGCTCGTAGCGCGGGGCGTTCGCCCGACCGTGCTGCAGCCCTTGTGGTCGGTGGCAGGCTTTGCGCTTGGCGCGGCCACCGCGCTCATCGGCCCGGAAGCCGCGATGGCCTGTACCGCCGCGATCGAGACCGAGATCGACCGGCACTATACCGAGCAGCTCGAAGAGCTGGGCGACGAGGATCCCGAGCTTGGCGCGATGATCCGCGAGTTCCGCGATGACGAGCGCGAACATCGCGAGACCGCGCTGGCCGCCGGGGCCGAACGCGCCCCGGCCTATCCGCTGCTGTTCAATGCGATCCGGCTCGGCTGCCGCGCCGCGATCGCGGTTTCCAAGCATATCTGAACCGCCAATTTGATGCGCCGCAAGGCATGGACTTCAGCTACCGTTCACGCCCATCAGGCCCTATAGCCATCGGCATAATCGTAGCTGGAGTACCCGCGATGAAGCGCTATCTGTCCCCCGCCGTCCTCATCGTTGCCGCCCTGATGGCTTCCGCTATGGCCGCTCCGTTTCCGGCAGCAGCGCAAGACGCGCCGCGCGAGAAGGTCAACCAGCTGATCGTCTATGGGGACGATCCCTGCCCGGCCTCCACCGATGGTTCGATCACGGTCTGCGCGCGCAAGGACGAAGCGGAGCGCTTCCGTATCCCGGCACCGCTGCGCGACAACCCCAATGCCTCGGTCAATCAGGGCTGGACCCAGCGGGTCAAGGCTTATGAAACCGTGGGCGCGACCGGCGTCAATTCCTGCTCGCCGGTGGGCGCAGGCGGCGCTACGGGCTGCATGGCGCAGCTGATCAACAGTGCCTATGCTGAAAAGAAGCAGTCCAGCGACGTCCAGTTCGGCAAGCTGATCGAGGCGGAGAGGGCCAAGCGGACCCAGTCCATCGACGCGGATACTGCCGCCGAGCAGGCCCGCGTCGAAGTGCTGGAAAAGGAATACGAGGCCAAGCTCAAGCGCGAGAGCGAAGGCGAAACCGCGCCCTCGTCGCCAGCGGCACCCTCAACGCCTGCCACGCCGCTGACGACACCCCCGCAACCCTGAGCGCTTAGCCCAGCGCGATATCCGGCGCGTCTTCCTGCTTCATCCCCACCGTGTGATAGCCTGCATCGACATGATGCACTTCGCCGGTCACGCCCGAGGCGAGATCTGACAGCAGGTATAGCCCTGCGCCGCCGACATCCTCGATCGTCACATTGCGGCGCAGCGGCGAATTGAGCTCGTTCCACTTGAGGATATAGCGGAAATCGCCGATCCCGCTGGCCGCCAGCGTCTTGATCGGGCCGGCCGAGAGCGCGTTGACGCGGATGCCATCGGGCCCGCAGTCGTTGGCGAGGTAGCGCACGCTGGCTTCAAGCGCGGCCTTGGCCACGCCCATCACGTTGTAGTGCGGCACAACCTTTTCCGCGCCATAGTACGTCAGCGTCAGGATCGAACCGCCGCCCTGCTTGTTGCCATCCGCATCCTCGGTCTGCGGCATCATGGCTGCCGCGCGGCGGGTGACAGCGACCATGCTGTAGACCGAGATGTTCATCGTCAGCAGGAAGTTGTCGAGCGAGGTGTCCATGAACTTGCCGCGCAGCTCGGTCTTGTCCGAAAATCCGATGGCATGGACGAGAAAGTCGATCGTTGGCCAGCGCGCAGCCAGCGTTTCGAACGCGGTGTCGAGCGCGGTCATGTCGCCCACGTCGCATTCGATCAGAAAATCGCTGCCCAGGCTCGCGGCCAGCGGGCGCACGCGCTTTTCCAGCGCTTCCCCCTGATAGGAAAACGCCAGCTCGGCGCCTTGTTCGTGCAGCTTGCGGGCGATGCCCCATGCGAGCGACTTGTCATTGGCGAGGCCCATGATCAGGCCGCGCTTTCCTTCCATAAGTCCTGTCATGCGCCCTCTTGCTTCACTGGTCCTGTTTCATCTGTGCGGTCACCCCGCGTGCCCTGGCGCGTGCCCGGTCATCGGCCTGGCCCAGCATGTCCTGCTCTTCCGGCGTTTCGGCCAGAGCAGCGTTGAGTTCGGCACCGACCACCATCCCTAGGCCAATCAGCCAAAAAAAGAAAAGCGCGATCATCACCCCGGCAAGGCTGCCGTAAGTGAGATCGTACGTAAACAGGTGCCGCAAGAGTTTGGGCAGCATGGTCGTGACCACCAGCCACCACAGCGTGACCACCAGCGCGCCGGGCCATTTGGGGTAGATACGGGCGCGATAGGCGCTCGGCGTGAGCGAGATGAACAGCAGCCACAACGCACAGAACAGCACCAGCGCCGGGATGACGCGCGACAGCGCAAGGGCACCGATCAAGCCGGTCGCTTGCGGCAGCCAAGCCGTGATCGCCTCCACCAGCGTGCCGATCACCACTTGCGCCGTGATCGAGAGCAGGATCAGCACGACCGAGGCGATGATCAGGCCGGTCGACATCAGCCGATAGCGCCAGAACGCATGGACCCAGCGCGTGCCATAGGCCCGGCGCAGGATATCGCGGATCGTCTCGACCAGACTGCCCACCGTCCACAGCCCGACCAGCCCGCCGATCCACAGCAGCCCGCCGGTCCGCGCCTCGATGACGCCATGCGCGACGGGCGAGAGGACATTCGCGACCACCGGCGGCAGGGCCATGAGCACGGTATTGACCGCCGCGCTGCGGTCATCCGCCTCGCCGAGCAGCGAAAACAGCGCCGCTCCCGTGATGAAGAACGGGAACAGCGCGATCAGCACCATGTAGGCGAAATTGCCGGCATGGATCGTGCCATCGTGGATGACGCCGGTCCAGACGCGCCGAATGATGATGAGCGCGCGCATCCCCAGCGCGTGCCGCGTGCCGGGTTCCGCCAGTTCCTGCCGCCAGTCCAGCGCTGCGCGCCTCCGCGCCTCGGGCGAGAGGTCTGCAAGGGGGACATAAGGCTGCATCCCGGTCTGGCCTGCCCCGGTCTGCATGCGATCTAGACGGCGAACTTACCGCGCAAATCGCGGCCATCCCGCCAGCCTTCCAGCCGCGTTTTCAGGTCGGCGTCATCGGCCGGGATGTCGATGAGGAGCGTCACCAACTGATCGCCGCGCTCGCCGTTCTTGCGGGTGAAGCCGCGGCCCTTGAGCCGCAGCGTCTTGCCGCTCGTGCTGCCGGGCGCGACGGTCATCATCACCGGACCTTCGACTGTGGGAATCCGCACTTTGGCCCCGGCGATGGCCTCGTCGAGCGCAATCGGCACTTCGAGCCGGATGTTGTCGCCCTCGCGCGTGAAGTACGGGCTGGGCTGGATCTCGATCGTGACGATAGCATCGCCAAAGCCGCCCGGGCCCGCCTCGCCCTTGCCGCCAAGGCGCATCTGCTGACCGTCGATCACGCCGGGGGGCAGCTTGAGGTCGATCGTCTTGCCGTCCGCCAGCGTCACCCGCTGGCTTTCGCGCCGCGCCGCCTCGTCGAAGGGAACCTTGAGCGTATAGGTGACATTGGCCCCCCGCGGTGCCGGACGCCGCCGCCCGCCGGGGCCAGCGCTTCCGCCCCCGCCCATGCCGCCGCGTCCGCCAAACAGGCCTTCGAAAATGTCGCCAAGATCGACGCCTTCCTGACCGCCCTGGCCGAAGCCTTCAAACCCGTCGTGGCGGTAGCCGCGCTGCGCGCCGCCGAAGCCGCCGCCAGCCGTTCCGCCCGCGCCGCCGAAGCCGAAGGGCGCGGCGGGATTGCCGTCCGCGTCGATTTCGCCGCGGTCAAACCGGGCGCGCTTGTCCTTGTCGGAGAGAAGGTCGTAAGCACGGGTCACTTCGGCAAAGCGCTCGGCCGCATTGGGCTTGCCCGCGTTGCGATCGGGGTGCAGCTCTTTGGCCAGCGCGCGGTATGCGGACTTGATGTCCTTCTCGCTTGCACTGCGCGCGACGCCGAGAATGGAATACGGATCTGCCATATGTCTCAGTTAGGGTTGCGCGGGGTTGCCCGCAAGGCTCGCTTTGCAGCAGGAATGCGATGGGTTAGGGAATGACAGGTTCTCGCGCGCTTGCGATTGATCCCTATCAACGCATTGCATGCCATTTCAGGCCCAAGAGGCCCGACTAACAGGACACGAACAGTGACATCCGATTATTCCGAGGACGCCATTCCCGACAGCGATCCCTTTGCCATTTTCGAGGCATGGTTCGCCGAGGCGCGGGAGAGCGAACCCAATGATCCCAACGCCATGGCCCTCGCCACTGCCACGCCGGGCGCTGCGCCTTCGGTACGGATGGTGCTGCTGAAGGGCCACGGCCCCGATGGGTTTGTGTTCTACACCAATTTTACAAGCCGCAAGGGCGGCGAACTCGCCGCAAATCCGCAGGTCGCGCTGCTGTTCCACTGGAAGAGCCTGCGCAGGCAGGTGCGCATCGAAGGCTTGGTGAGCGAAGTGACCCCGGCTGAGGCTGACGCCTATTTCGCCAGCCGCCATCCCCAGTCGAGGCTGGGGTCTGCCGCGTCCGATCAGTCCCGCCCGCTACCCTCGCGCGAAGTTTATCTGGAGCGGGTCGCGGCGCTCACCGCCGAATATCCCGATGGCGATATACCGCGCCCGGCACATTGGTCGGGCTACCGCGTGACCCCGCAGGCCATCGAATTCTGGCAGGACCGCACCTACCGGCTGCACGAGCGGCGGCGCTTCGAGCGCGCAACGTCCGGCGGCTGGACCAGCACGCTGCTCTATCCCTGATCGCGTTCGGACCCTAAGGACTGGCTGATGGACATGACCCGAACAGCCGATCACGGCGGCCTCAATCGCCGGGCCGCCTATGCCAGCATCACCGTGGCCGCGCTGCTGCTGGCGATGAAGACGTATGCGGCGATCACGACCGGCTCGACCGCGATGCTCGGCAGCCTCGCCGATACCGGGCTCGATCTGATCGCCAGTCTCGCCACGCTGCTCGGCGTCTGGATCGGCGCGCAGCCGGCTGATGCCAATCACCGGTTCGGCCATGGCAAGGCCGAAGCGCTGGCCGCGATGTTTCAGGTCGTGCTGATTTCGCTGTCCGCGCTGGGCATCGCTTTCCGCGCGGTCGAGGAGTTCCTTGTGGGCGCGCGCCCTGCCGAGGCTGAGGCTGGCATGATCGTTTCGGCCGTGGCCATGGCCGCCACGTTCGCGCTGCTCGCCTATCAGCGCTATGTCATCCGCACGACGGGCAGCCTCGCCATCTCCACCGACAACGTGCACTATCAATCGGATTTGCTGCTGAATCTCGCGGTCATCGCGGCGCTTGCGATGGACCACTGGCTGAAGATTGCCGGGGCCGATGCGGTGTTTGCCTTCGGCATTGCGCTATGGCTCGGCTGGGGTGCGTGGGGCGCGTCACAGGCGGCGATCGAGCAGCTGATGGATCACGAATGGCCGCTCGAAAAGCGCGAACGCTTTCTCGAAGTCGTGGCCCAGCATCCCGAGCTCAGGGGCCTGCACGATCTGCGCACGCGCACCAGCGGCAACCATGATTTCGTGCAGTTCCACGTCTGGGTCGATGGGCGGATGACCGTGACCGAGGCGCACCGCGTGATGGACGAGATCGAGGACAAGCTGCTCTTGGCCTTTCCGGGGATCGAAATCCTGATTCACCCCGATCCGGAAGGCCATGTCGATGAACCCGCGCTGGGCGCGCAGGATCTACTGGCGGCGGGCCCCGATGGCGAAAGCCCCGCGCTGATGGTGCAGGGCGGGCCGGTGAGGGCCTGAGCTCTACTGAAAGAGCTGGACCAGCTCACCCAGCCGGTTTGTTACCGGCTCCAGCGCGTCTTCCGGCGTCTTGCCCAGCCGGACCACGACCAGCCGACGTGAGGGCGAGACCAGCACAAACTGCCCGAGATGGCCGAGGCAGGCGAACAGGTCACGCGGGCCGCGATCGGGGAAGAGCGAGGGCTGGCCGGTTGTCGGCTTGCGGTTGAGCCAGATCTGCGCGCCGTATTGCGCCTCGCGCGGGGAGGGCGTGACCATGAAATCGATCCACTGGCGCGGCACGAGCTGCGCGCCCGCCACTGCGCCCCGGTTGCGCAGGAACTCGCCGAAGCGGGCCCAGTCGCGCGCGGTGCCGTGGATCAGGCTGCCGCCGATCAGCGTGCCCGAAGCGTCGAATTCGGGCAGCATCGAGCGCATGCCCACCGGCTCGAACAGACGCGTGCGCAGATAGTCCGCTACCGCGCGGCGGCGGCTTTCCGGATCGGGCGCCGGGGCCAGCACGCGCGCGGCGAGATCGGCGAGGATGACGCTGGTGTTGGTCGAATAGACCCATTTGCGCCCCGGTTCGTACTGCAGCGGCTGGTCTTCGGCATAGCGTGCCATGGCATCGCGTCCGTCGAGGAACAGCATGCGCACTTCGTCGGACTTGTAGGGCGGGCTGATCGCTTCGGCATGGCGCAGGCCCGAGCGCATCTGCAGCAGCTGGCGCAGCGTGATTTCCCCGCGCGGATCGCCGGGGCGCTGCCATGCGGGGATCGGCGCGGGCTCGTCCAGCCGCAGCCGCCCATCCGAGACCAGCATGCCGATCATCACCCCGGTGACCGACTTGGCCATCGACCAGCTCACGAACCGGGTGTTCTCGTGATAGCCGGGTGCATAGCGCTGCGCGATCACGTGCCCATCCTGCATCACGATGACAGCGCGGGTTTCCCCGACTGCCGGATCGGTGAACAGCGTATCGACCGCGCGGGCGAGGTCGTCGCGGGACACCCCCGGATTCTGGACGACCGCAGCCAGCGCCTCCGGCGGCAACGGCGGCGGCGCGGAGGGAGCCGAAGCGCTGCATCCGAACAAGGCTGGCACAAGTGCGAGCGGGGCGATAAAGGCGAAAGGGTTGCGGGCCATTGGTGGCCAGCCTTCCTCCAGATCGACCCTGCATGGCAATGGCCAAACTGTCTCCTTCCTCAAAACAGCCTGCAGCTATGGCCACCGCTGGCCAGCCTCGCCGCCGTCGCTGGCCGCGCTGGGCTATGTTCGCCGCAGTGCTGCTGGCCGGGGCGGGGGCGTTCGTCTGGCCGCAGCTCCATGGCTATGCGCTGACCGGTGCGTCCTACGGCGCGCGGGTCGCCTGCTCGTGCCGGTTCGTCGGCGGCCGCCCGCTCGGCGATTGCCGCAAGGATTTCGAGCCGGGCATGGATCTCATCACCCTGTCGGAAGATCCGGCGGCGCGCAGCGTGATGGCGCGCTTCCCGCTGCTCGCGCGGCAGACCGCGACTTATCGTGAGGGCTGGGGCTGCGTGCTCGAACCCTGGAGCGAATGACCGCTCAGTCGTTGGCCCACGGCGTCGTGCTGTCGATCCAGCCGCCGCCCACCACGCGCTCGCCCGCATAAAGCACTGCCGCCTGACCCGGGGCGACCCCGTATTCGGGCTGGGCGAAGCGGATCGTGCAGGCCGCGCCCGCGCCAAGCGGCCCTTCCAGCGTGACCGCAACCGGCTTGGCCAGCGAGCGGACCTTTGCGGTGAGCGGCCCGTCCATTGGTAGGGGGCCGATCGCGTTCGTATCGGCGAGGACTGCCGTGCCGACCGCCAGCAGCGCCTTTGGCCCCACCAGCACGCGCCGCGCCGGTGCATCGAGCGCGGTCACGTAGAGCGGTTCGCTCTGGCCGCCAATCTCGAGGCCGCGCCGCTGCCCGACCGTATAGTGGATCACGCCGCGATGCGTTCCCAGCACTTGGCCGGTCGCGGCATGGACGATCTCTCCTGCGGCTGCGCCCTCGGGGCGCACTTTGGTCACAATGGCGGCATAGTCGCCATCCGGCACAAAGCAGATGTCCTGACTGTCGGGCTTGGCCGCGACGCCGAGGCCGAGGCTGGCTGCAATCGCGCGGACGTCGGTCTTGGGCATGCCGCCCAGCGGAAACCGCAGGAAGTCCAGTTGCTCGGTGGTCGTGCCATAGAGAAAGTAGGACTGGTCGCGCGCCGGATCGATCGCGCGGTGGAGCTCAGGCCCGGATGTGCCGATGATGCGGCGAACATAATGCCCGGTGGCGAGGCAATCGGCACCAAGATCGCGCGCCATCGTCAGCAGGTCGGTGAACTTTGGGCCCATATTGCAGCGGATGCACGGGATCGGGGTGCGGCCTGCCAGATAATCATCGGCAAAGCGCTCGACCACCTCTTCCCGAAAGCGCGATTCGTGATCGAACACATAGTGTGCGATGCCCAGCCGGTCCGCCACCGCGCGGGCGTCCCGGATATCGTCGCCGGCGCAGCACGCGCCCTTGCGGCCGGTCGCGGCGCCGTAGTCGTAAAGCTGCAGTGTGATGCCGATCACCTCGGCGCCGCTGGCCGCGGCCAGCCCGGCGACCACCGAGCTGTCGACGCCGCCGGACATCGCCACAACGATTCGCCGCGGGCCCTGTGCGGCCGGCAGCGTAAAGAGTTTCATCGCATCGGCCTGCCCGAAGGCCAGACCCGGAGCTTGGCTTGTGGCAGCGACGGGCGCACTGCCTGAGCCTGAAGAGTTCAGCATTTGGGCCACATAGGCGGTTTTGCGCCGAAGCGGCAGCGCAAAAAGCAGGCATGGCCAGTCTGTCCGATCCGGACAAAACCTAACTCTTGGTGAAGGCGGGCTTTACCGTCCCTTATCCAGCGGCGGGTTAGAGGCTGTCTCATGGAAATGGGGTTCACCGATTCACGGCCGCCTGTGCCAAGCGATTCGAGCCAAGGGCTGCGGCCGTTTGGCTGGAGCGAACTTTGCGCGCGGCTTGTTGCAGCACACGATACGCGTCGTGAGCTGTCCAGCCCATTGCCTGGCCTGGGCCTGCAACTGGACCTACGCCAAAGTGCAGGTGTTTCCGGGCCTACCGCAGGGCAGGGGTGCAGCTTTCATGATTCCGCCGCCCTTTTGATCCGGAATTTCGGAGTGGAGCCTAAAGTGCCCGTTAACCCCGCCTCTTCAACGAATGGAAATGACGCGGAAGGCATGGACGATCCCGTACCAAACGCCGCCCCGCAGCGTCGACCAGACGAGAAATGCCATGATTGAAAACCAGAAAATCAAGCCGTCGCAGGTCATTGGGCCCCTTGGCGAGCCGCTGACCTTGGATAGCCTGCCGCCGCCTTCGACGACGCGCTGGGTTGTGCGCCGCAAGGCCGAGGTTGTCGCGGCCGTTAACGGTGGCTTGCTGACAATCGACGAGGTCTGCTCGCGCTATAACCTCACGCTCGAGGAATTCGCGTCCTGGCAGCGTGCGGTCGATCGCTCGGGCATGCAGGGCCTGCGGGTTACCCGCATCCAGCACTACCGGGATTTGTACGAGCGCCAGCTCAAGTACTGATCGCCAGACGACGTACCGATCGGTCGTCAGGCGGACGGCCTAGCTTCCAAATCCATACTCTCATGGTGGCCGCTCCTGACGCAGGGGCGGCCACTGTTCGTTGACAGGCACTGATCACAGGCACTGATCGTTGGCCGTTTGCGAAGGCGTGCCCGAAGGGGCGAACTGCCAAGCCCGAATTCGATTGCGCCCAGTCCGCAACGCGTTGTTATGACAATGTGCTTGGTCGAGGCAGAATTGTCACTCGTCGGATGCAATGCTAAGAACCGCGTCGCGTGCGCCACAGTGGACCCGTCCTGCGCTTGCGGGACGTGATATAGATCGGTAATACACTTCCGCGAGCATGGGGTTTGTTCCACGCTCGGGAAAACGGCGGCCCGACCGGGACGAAGGCACGTGAACCACATGAATTACGAATCGACCATCAAGCCTGAACTGCAGCCCGCTCTGGAACCCGTCCTTGATCGCGACGCGGACGGCGGCCTGGCAGGGACTGGTCGCGGGTGGATGGTGCTCGTTGCCTTGCTTGTCGCGCTTGCACTCGGGCTGGCCTGGTATGTCATGCACCACAAGCCCGCCGCGAGCGATGCCGAGGCCGCCCGCAACGCGCAGGCGCAAACCGTCAGCGTGATCACGCCCGGCCGCACGAGCGTCACCGGAACCATCACGGCCAGCGGCACGATCGCGGCCCGGCGCGAAATGCCGGTGGGCGTCGCAGGCGAAGGCGGCCGGGTCGAGCGCGTGCTGGTCGATGCGGGCGATTGGGTTCAGGCCGGGCAGGTTCTGGCCGTGGTTGATCGCTCGGTGCAGGTCGAGCAGATCGCCGGACAGGCTGCCAACATCGAAGTGCAGCGCGCCAATGCCCGGATCGCACAGTCGAACCTCGATCGCGCGCTCAAGCTGGTCGAGCGCGGCTTTATCTCGAAGGCCGATGTCGACCGGCTGGTCGCCACCCGCGATGCCGCAGTCGCGCAAGTCCATGTCGCCAATGCGGCGCTGGGGCAGCTGCAAGCCAGCAGCGCGCGGCTCAATATTGTCGCGCCTGCCGCAGGTCTGGTGCTGACGCGCGGGGTGGAGCCCGGACAGATTGTCAGCCCCGGCAGCGGCGTGCTGTTCCGTATCGCCAAGGACGGCCAGTTCGAAATGCAGGCGCATCTGGCTGAAAACGATCTGGCCCGCCTTTCGGTTGGACAGTCGGCGGATGTCATGCCCGTCGGCACGGCCCAGCCGTTCACCGGGCAGATCTGGCAGCTTTCGCCGACAATCGACACCCAGACGCGTGAGGGCGTCGCCCGGATCGCGCTCGCCTACAATCCGGCGCTGCGCCCCGGCGGCTTCGCCAGCGCGCAGATCCGCAGCGGCGCGGTGACCGCGCCCATCCTGCCGGAATCGGCGATCCTGTCGGATCAGAACGGGCCGTTCGTCTATGTGGTCGGCGGCAACAACAAAGTGGCGCGCCGCGCGGTGAAAACCGGCGATGTGACGGCGCAGGGCATTGTCGTCATCGAGGGCTTGTCGGGCACCGAGCGTGTGGTCATGCGGGCCGGCGGCTTCCTCAATCCGGGTGACACCATCCGGCCTGTGGCGGCAAAGGCAACCGCCACTCCGCGCCCCGGCGCGTGAGCCGGGGCGGCCGCGCATGAACTTTCGCAACATATCCGCATGGTCGATCCGCAACCCCGTTGTGCCGATCGTCTTGTTCCTTGGCCTGACTCTGGCCGGGGTCGTCGCTTTCATGAGCATGAAAGTGCAGGATCAGCCCGATATCGAATTTCCGATGGTGATCGTCACGATCTCGCAGCCCGGCGCCGCGCCGACCGAGATCGAGAACCAGATCACCCAGCGCATCGAATCGGCTGTTCGCACCATCGCCGGTGTCGACTCGCTGAGCTCGACCGCGACCGAAGGCTCGAGCCAGACGATGGTGCAATTCACCATCGGCACAGACATCAATGCGGCGGTCAACGAGGTCAAGAACGCGGTCGATCAGGTGCGCGGCGATCTGCCCGAAGGCATTCTCGAGCCGCAAGTGATCAAGGCGCAGACATCGTCCGATCCGATTGCCTATTTTGCCGCTTCTGCCGACGACATGACGATCGAGCAGCTTTCTTGGTTCATTGATGACAGCGTCCGCAAGCGGCTGCTCTCGGTGCCGGGCATGGCCGAAGTGGATCGCAATGGCGGGGTTAACCGCGAGATTGCGGTCACGCTCGATCCGATGCGGATGAAGGCGCAGGGCGTTACCGCCACGCAAGTCAATGCCGCGCTGCGGCAGGTCAATCTCAATGCGGCGGGCGGCCGCGCCGAAGTGGCCGGATCGCGGCAGGCGGTGCGTGTGCTGGGCAATGCAGCCACCGCGTTCGATCTGTCGCGCACCGAAGTGGGGATTTCGGGCGGGCGCACCGTCCGCCTCTCCGACGTTGCCGACGTGCGCGACAGCTTCAGCGAGATTACCTCGATCGCCAAGACCAATGGCAAGCCGGTGGTGACCTTCAGCATCGCCCGCGCGCGCGGCGAATCCGATGTCAGCGTGTTCGACGATACGATGAAGGAACTGCACAAGATCGAGCAGGAGCAGGGCGGCCGGGTCCATTTCACTCAGCTGTTCTCTAGCGTCGGCTACACCAAGGAGCAGTACCAATCGTCGATGTCGGCGATGGTCGAAGGCGCCGTGCTGGCGGTGATCGTGGTGTTCTTCTTCCTGCGTGACTGGCGCGCGACGATCGTCTCGGCCATCGCGATCCCGCTGTCCTCGATCCCGACGTTCTGGCTGATGAGCGTGATCGGCTTCACGCTGAACACTTTGTCGCTGCTCGCGCTGGGCCTTGTCGCGGGTGTGCTGGTCGATGATGCGATCGTGGAGATCGAGAACATCGTGCGGCACATGCGCATGGGCAAATCGGCCTATCAGGCCGCCATCGACGCAGCCGACGAGATCGGTCTCGCCGTCGTCGCCACGACGTTTTCGATCGTCGCGGTGTTCCTGCCGGTCGCGCTGATGCCCGGCGTTTCGGGCCAGTTCTTCAAGAATTTCGGCCTGACTGTGGTGATTTCGGTGCTGTTCTCGCTGCTGGTCGCGCGCATGATCACGCCGATGATCGCCGCCTATTTCCTGCGCGCGCACGGCGAGGCCGATCACGGCAGCGGTCCGTGGATCGATCGCTACATGAAGATCCTGCATTGGTCGCTCGATACGGGCGGGGTTACCGCCTATCGGGCGCAGCATCCGCGCCGCTGGTTCCGTGCCCGCCTGCGCGATCACCGGCTGTGGATGATGGGCGTTGGCGTGGGCGCGCTGGGGCTTACCGGCGTGCTGTTCATGTTCATTCCCCAGCAGTTCTTCCCCGACACCGATAGCGATTTCAGCCGGATCACCATCGAGATGGTGCCGGGCACGACGATCGAACAGACCGAACGCAAGGTCGATGAAGTCCTCGCGCTGGTGAAGGACGAGCCTGAAATCGACGTAGCGCTCGAACGCATCAACGAAGGCAACGGGCGCGTCTTCATGGAGCTGAAGAAGCACGAGTGGTCCTTGTTTGGCGGCAACCATTTGCGTTCGAGCATGGATTTCGAGCGGGCGCTCACGCCGCGCCTCCAGAAAGTGCCCGATGCGCGGATCAGCTTTCTCAAGCAGAATGGCGGCGGCCCCGGCGGCGGATCTGGCCGGGCGATCAGCGTGATGTTGTCAGGCTCGGATGCCGATCTCCTCCAGAGGACCGCGCAGACGCTGGTGGACCAGATGAGCCAGCTCAAAGTTGTGGTTGCGCCCCGGATCAGCGCCGATTTGCGCCGCCCGGAAATCGTGATCACGCCGCACCTTGATCTTGCCGCCTCACTCGGCGTGACGACGCAGGAACTCAGCCAGGTGATCCGCATCGCCACGCAGGGTGAGATCGACCAGAACAGCGCCAAGTTCTCGCTGTCCGACCGGCAGGTGCCGATCCGGGTGAAGCTGCCGGTGGATTCGCGCCGCGATCTCTCCACGCTGCAAAACCTGCCCGTGCCGACGACGTCCGGCGGGACAGTGCCGCTGTCGCGTGTGGCGAGCATCGGCTTCGGCTCGGGCCCCACCAGCATCCAGCGCTACAATCAGAACCGCCGCGTATTTGTCGGTGCCGATCTGCCGGAGGGCGTGGTCAAGGGTACCGCCGATGCCGCGATCAAGAACCTGCCGATCATGAAAAACCTGCCGCAAGGCGTTTCGAACGCAGCGGCAGGCGAAGACCGCTGGCAGGAAGAGATGCTTACCAACTTCATGGTCGCGCTGGGGGCCGGCGTCCTGCTGGTGTTCTCGGTGCTGGTGCTGCTCTACCGCCGCTTTATCTCGCCGCTGGTGAACATGGGTTCGCTGTTTCTTGCCCCGCTGGGCGGCCTGATCCTGCTGCTGGTTACCGGGCAGGCGCTCTCGCTGCCGGTGTTCATCGGTGTGCTGATGCTGTTCGGCATCGTCGCCAAGAACTCGATCCTGCTGATCGACTTTGCGATCGAGGAAATGGCCAAGGGCACGCCCAAGCTCGACGCGATCATCGAG
>CAIKKO010000520.1 GCA_903828025.1 uncultured Sphingomonadales bacterium | reverse complement strand
GACCTATTTCGTGCTGGTCACGCTGCGCGGCGTGGTCGTCGATTTCGGCGAGTTTCACGAATTGCTGTGGCGGCGCGCGCTGGTCACGATAGCGGGGATCGCGATCACGCTGCTGGCGTGGCCGGTGCTGCGCCGGTTCGATGGGCGCAGCAGCACGGTGCGGATCGCGGCAGCGCTGGTCATCATGCTGCCCGCCGCGCTCGCGCTGGCGGCGATCAACCAGCAGGCTTTCGCCCCGGTCGAGCAGCGGCTGATCGAGCGCGAAGCGGTCATGGTGCAGCATCAGGCCGATGAGGCGACGCGCGCGGTCGAGGATGCCGGGGTCACTGCCGAACCGCCGGAGCCCCCTGCGCCCCCCCTGTCCCGCGACGTTTCGGGCAATGTCCTGATCGATGTGCCCGCCCCGATTCCCCCGCTCAAACCCGCCGAGATCGAGGCCTTGAAGCGCGTCCAGAGCGCGGTGATCCACAAGGTGGTGCAGCATGACGGGCTGTGGCAGCAGCTCACCGATGTCGCACTTGGCCGCTATTTCCTGCTGATTGCCTGGGCTGCGCTCTATCTCGCGCTGGGCAATGCGGAGATGGTGCGCGCGTCGGAACGGCGCGAGGGCGAATACAAGCGCGCGGCCAAGGCGGCAGAGCTGCGTAGCTTGCGCTATCAGGTCAATCCGCACTTCCTGTTCAACACGCTGAACTCGCTGTCCGCGCTGGTCATGGTGGGGCGCAGCGAGCAGGCGGAGAAGATGATCCAGACGATCTCGAGCTTCTATCGCCACAGCCTCGCGGGTGATCCCACCGCCGATGTGCCGCTGGCCGACGAGATCGCACTGCAGCGCCATTATCTGGAGATCGAGGCGGTGCGCTTTCCGGAACGGCTGGTCTGCGAATTCGATGTGCCGGAGGGGCTGGAAAACGCCTGCGTGCCCGGCATGATCCTCCAGCCGCTGGTGGAAAACTCGATCAAATATGGCGTCTCGGCGAGCACGCGCCCCGTCACGATCCGGATCGCAGCGCAAGAGGCAGGCGGGATGCTGGTCATGTCGGTGGCGGATGATGGCCCGGGCAAAGGCGCGCAATCGGGCGGCACCGGCATCGGGCTCGAAAACGTGCGCAGCCGCCTTGCCGCGCGGTTTGGCGATGGCGCGCGGGTGGAAAGCGGGCCGCTGCCCGCCGGGGGCTATGCCACGGTGCTGACGATCCCGCTCCTCCGCGCCGGATGTGAATAGGGGTAGGGGCATTATGCGCACATTGATCGTCGATGATGAACCGCTCGCGGTCGAGCGCATGCAGATCCTGTGCGCGCGCATTCCGGCGCTCAATGTCGTCGGCACCGCCAGCGACGGCGCCGCCGCGCTGCGGCTGTGCGAGGCGCTTGCGCCCGAATTGGTGCTGCTCGACATGACGATGCCCGAAGTCGATGGGCTCGGCGTGGCGCGCGGGCTGGCCCGGCAAACGCCCCGGCCTGCGGTCATTTTCGTGACCGCGCACGATCACTTCGCGGTTGAGGCGTTCGATCTCGATGCGGTGGACTATGTGCTCAAGCCCGTCGCGCAGGAACGCCTCGAACGCGCGGTCGAACGCGCGCTGGCCCGGCAAGACACCGCCACGCCCGCGCTCGCGGAAAGCCCGTGGATCGAGGAATTCTGGGTGCCCCACCGCAGCGAACTCGTCCGCATCGCGGCGGGCGATATCGACCGGATCGATGCCGAGCGCGATTATGTGCGGCTCCACGTGGGTGCCCGCAATTACCTGCTGCTCCACACAATCCAGCGGTTGGAAGACCGGCTCGACCCCGAACGCTTCATCCGCCTCCACCGCTCGACCATCATGCGCCGCGACCGGATCGCGGGGCTGAAGCACGACGGACTGGGTGTGTGGTCGGCGCAGCTGGTGGATGGCGAACTGCTGCGCATCGGGCGGACGTATCTGGCGAAGGCGAAGGCGATGGCTGGGCGCTAAGCCCGCGGCGCAATCCGCCGATAGCTGAGCGCTTCGGCCACATGCATGCGCCCAATCGTTTCCGCACCCGCCAAGTCTGCAATCGTGCGCGCCACGCGCAGCATGCGGGTGTAGCCGCGCGCGGAGAGGCGCATCGCTTCGGCCGCTTCCGCCAGCAGCTTGCGGCCCGGCTCGTCGGGCGAGGCGTAGCGTTCGAGGAGATCGCCTTCCAGTTCGGCATTGCTGCGCCGTCCAGTGCCTTCCAGCCGCGCGGTCTGGATGTGGCGCGCGGCGGCGACGCGCGCGGCGACTGCGTCTGAACCCTCGGCGGGTGGGGGCAGGGCAAGGTCAGCGGCGGAGACAGGATCGACTTCGACATGCAGGTCAATGCGGTCGAGCAACGGGCCCGAGACTTTGGACTGGTAGTCTCCTGCGCAGCGCGGTGCGCGGCTGCAGCCCAGGGCCGGATCGCCGAGATGGCCGCAGCGGCACGGGTTCATCGCGGCGATCAGCTGTACGCGCGCCGGGAAGGTCACATGCGCGTTGGCGCGCGCCACGGTGACCTCGCCCGTTTCCAGCGGCTGGCGTAGCGAATCGAGCACCGCACGCTGGAATTCGGGCAATTCATCGAGGAACAGCACGCCGAGATGCGCGAGGCTGACCTCGCCCGGCCGCACTTTCAGCCCGCCGCCCGTCAGCGCGGCCATCGAGGCGGAATGGTGCGGGCTGCGGAACGGGCGCGCGCGGCTGATGCGGCCTTCCTCGAGCAGCCCCGCCACCGAGGCGACCAGCGAGGTTTCCAGCGCTTCGGCAGGCGTCAGTTCGGGCAGGATGCGGGGCAGGCACGAGGCCATCAGCGATTTGCCCGCGCCCGGCGGGCCGATCATCAGCAAGTTGTGCCCGCCCGCCGCGGCGATCTCCAGCGCGCGCTTGGCGGTTTCCTGCCCCTTGACCTGCTTGAGATCGGCGCGGCGTTCGGGCCGGGCGACTTCGCCGGGGACGGGTTCGGGCAGGCGCTGGGTGCCTTTCAGATGGTTGAGCAGGCTGATCAGATCGGGCGCGGCGACAATCTCGATCCCGCTCGCCCAGCGCGCCTCTGCGCCCTGCCCAGCCGGGCAGATCAGCGCCTTCTCGATCCCGCTGGCATGGAGCGCCGCCAGCAGCACGCCCGGGCTGGCGATCACGCGCCCGTCGAGCGCGAGTTC
>CAIKKO010000519.1 GCA_903828025.1 uncultured Sphingomonadales bacterium | reverse complement strand
GCCTGCTCCATCGCGCGCTCGGCTGGGCGGCCGCTGGTGCCGTACTGGCTTACCACATCCTCGCGCACGCCGTCGAGCAGGCCGATCCAGTCGTGGACGAAGCCGCCTTCGCCCGGCTCGGTGCCGTGGAGCTCCTGCGTGAGTGCCGCGCGGCAGCCGCCGCACATGCCGTGGCCCAGCACTACGATCTTGCGCACTTTCAGCACTTGCACCGCAAATTCGAGCGCGGCGGACACGCCGTGATAGCCCGGCGAAGTCTCGAACGGTGGCACCAGCGCGGCCACGTTGCGCACCACGAACATTTCGCCCGGATCGGTATCGAAGATCTGCGCCGGATCGACCCGGCTGTCCGAACAGGCAATCACCATGACCGGCGGCTCCTGCCCCTCGCGCAACTGCTGCCAGCGTTCAACCCGCGGATTCCAGCCGTTTTCGCGAAAGCGACGGTAGCCCTGAATGAGATGATCGAGCTCGGGAGAGAAGGGTCTGTTCATAAGAGGGCTGTTGCCCGGTCACATTGACTCTTTCAAGTGCCCCGTCTTGCTCCTATCTCGACGCCATGAACGATCAGTCTCCCATCGTCGTCCCGCCTGCACGCCTGCGCAAGCCGGACTGGATCCGCGTCAAGGCACCCGGCAGCAAAGGCTACACCGAAACGCGCGATCTTATGCGCGGGCTTGGCCTCAACACGGTGTGCGAGGAAGCCGCCTGCCCGAATATCGGCGAGTGCTGGACCAAGAAGCACGCGACGGTGATGATCCTCGGCGATGTCTGCACCCGCGCCTGCGCGTTCTGCAACGTCAAGACCGGCATGCCCCGCGCGGTCGATCTCAAGGAACCGGGCCATGTCGCCGAAGCGGCGGCCAAGCTCGGCCTTGAGCATATCGTCATCACCTCGGTGGACCGCGACGATTTGCCCGATGGCGGGGCGGGGCAGTTCGTGAAGGTGATCCGGGCGCTGCGCGCCGCGACGCCGAACACCACGATCGAAATCCTGACGCCCGATTTCCGGAACAAGATGGAAGCGGCGGTCGAATCGATCGTCGCGGCGGGGCCGGATGTCTACAACCACAACCTCGAAACCGTGCCGCGCCTTTATCCCACCATCCGCCCCGGCGCGCGCTACTATGCTTCGCTGCGGCTGCTCGAACAGGTCAAGCGCCACGATCCCCGCATTTTCACCAAGTCCGGCGTGATGCTCGGGCTCGGCGAGGCACGGCTCGAAGTGCATCAGGTGATGGACGACATGCGCTGCGCCGGGATCGATTTCCTGACCATGGGGCAATATCTCCAGCCCACGCCGAAGCATGCGCCGGTGCTGGACTTTGTCACCCCGCAGGCCTTCGCCGCCTATGGTGCCATCGCCCGCGCCAAGGGCTTCCTGCAAGTCGCCTCCAGCCCGCTGACCCGCTCCAGCTACCACGCGGGTGAGGACTTTGCCGAAATGCGCGCCGCCCGTGAAGCGCAGCTCGCCAAGGCGGCAACCGCCAAGAGTTGAGCGCATGCCTGTCATCAACCAGCAGCGACGCATGGTCTGGTCGGCCGAGCAGATGTACGACCTTGTCGCCGATGTGAAGCGCTACCCGGAGTTCCTGCCCTGGGTCGTCGCCACCCGCATCAAGTCCGACAGCGAGACCGAAATGGTGGCGGACATGATGGTGGGCTTCCTCGCTTTGCGCGAAAAGTTCACCTCCCGCGTCAAGAAGGACCGCCCGCGCCGGATCGCAGTGGAATACCTCGACGGGCCGCTCAAGCAGCTGTCGAACACCTGGGATTTTGCCGAAGCCGAAGGTGGCGGCTGCGTGATCGACTTCTGTGTCGACTTCACCTTCCGCAACGCGATTTTCGAGCGGCTCGCGGGCCAATATCTCGACCGCGCGTTCCGCAAGATGGTTGCCGCGTTCGAAACCCGCGCCGAAAAGCTCTACGGCAGCAGCAGTTCCAGCGCGACCAGCGCCGCCTGAAGCCGCACTTCCGCGCGAGTTTTTGCGGTCTCGAACACCTTCAGCTCGGCATTGACCGCTTCGGGATCCTCGCCCCGCTCGGCCTTGGCGAAGACCACGGTGCCGACCGGTTTCTGCTCCGATCCGCCATCCGGCCCCGCCACACCGGTGATCGCCACCGCCACGTCAGCACGCGAATGGCGCAGCGCGCCTTGCGCCATCGACCAGGCCACGGCCACCGAAACCGCACCGAATGTGTCGATCAGATCGGTCGAAACGCCGAGCATTTCGTGCTTGGCCTCGTTCGAATAGGTGACGAAGCCGCGCTCGACGACCGCTGAAGACCCTGCGATCTCGGTCAGCGCCGCGCTCACGAGCCCGCCGGTGCAGCTCTCGGCCAGCGCAACCTTGCGGCCAGCGGCCTTGTTTTCGGCAATCACGCGCGCGGCAAGCGCGATCAAATCGGGCGGGAGCAGCGTGTCCATCTCGTCAGGCCGCCGGGCAAATCGGCAAGTCGGCCTTGCGCGGGGCGCCCACGGCGCCGCGCACTTTGGGCTTTTCGGCCAGAACGATCACGAACGTCAGAAGTTCCGCCGTGTTTTCCGGCGGCAAGGGCGAAAGCAGGCGGGTTGCGCGCTCGATCGACTTGCACTGGCCCGGCTTGATGCCCTTGGCGATCAGCTGCGCGACCAGTCCGTCGGCAAAGGGCTGGAGCGCCTCGTCCGACAGGTTCGCGACCATGTCCTTCATCTTGTCGTCCTTACCCCCCAGCTTGAGCAGCGCGGCCTTGGCATCGGGCCAGGCCGTGCTCTTGCGCGCGGCATAGCGCTGCACCAGCGACGCGCCCTGCGTGGCGAAGTAGCCGTCCGTTGCAAGCTGCGGACGGCAGGTCTTGATCGCACTGTCCATCACAACGGGGAGCGCATAGCTCACGAGATTGGTCACCTCCCGCTCGCTCAGGCAATCAGCGTTCTGGGCGGCGGCAACCTCGCCGAACATCAGCGCCGCAAGCGCAGCGCAGGCTACAAGCGAACGAATGGCGGGCATGGCTGGGGCTCCTTGACGGGTTCGAGCGGGCACAAGCGGTTCAGGCAATAGCATGGACGGTGGCCACCGCTTGCGCGGCGATTCCTTCGCCGCGACCGGTAAAACCAAGCCGCTCCGTGGTCGTGGCCTTCACGCTCACTTGCCCGATGTCAATCGCGAGAATCGCCGCGAGCCGCGCGCGCATGGCCGTTTTGTGCTGGCCGATGCGCGGGGCCTCGCAGATGATCGTGACGTCAACATTGGCGATAGCGTAGCCCGATTGCGCGACAAGCTTGGCGGCATGGCCCAGAAACCGGTCGCTCGCCGCGCCCTTCCACTGCGGATCGGAGGGCGGGAAGTGATCGCCGATATCGCCCGCCGCCACTGCGCCGAGCAGCGCATCGACCAGCGCATGGATCGCGACATCGGCGTCACTGTGGCCCGAAAGGCCTTTCGTGTGCGCGATCTTCACCCCGCAGAGCCACAGTTCCTCGCCCTCGGCCAAGCGGTGGACATCGTAGCCCATGCCGGTGCGGAATTGGGGCGTTATCATGGTCTGGTCCTCAAGATCGGCAGCAAAGGTCACTTTGCGCAGGCGTTCGTCACCGGCAACGAGCGCGATGGCCAGCCCGGCAGCCTCGGCCACGGCAGCATCATCGCCCGCATCAGGGGCGCCGTGCCATGCGCGGTGGGCGGCGAGAATATCAGCAAAGCGGAAGGCCTGCGGTGTCTGCACGCGGTAGAGGCCGTCGCGTTCCACGGCCGCGCGGCGCAGGCCAGCATCGCCGCGCACAACGCTGTCTACCACGGGCAGGGCAGGGATGGCCCCCGGGGCCTGCTCCAGCGCCGCAACCAGCGCGGCGATCACTGCTGCTGGCAAGTCAGGCCTTGCCGCATCGTGGACCAGCACATGCGCGGGGCTGGATTCGCTCAGGCCTCCAGCCCGGCGCGCACGGAGTCCTGCCGTGTGCGACCGCCAGGCACGAAGCGGAGGCCCGGCAGGCCGGCCAGAACCTCCACCGCCGTCGCTTCCCACGCCGCCGGGATCACTACGACAATCGGCGCGACACCAGCGCTGGTCAACGCCTCGACCGAGTGGCGCAGCAACGGTTTCCCGCGCCACAGCGCGAACTGCTTGGGCACTGTTCCGCCCGCGCGCAAACCTTGGCCCGCTGCGACCACGACGGCGGCAGTTCCGGGCAAAAGAGAGAGGACAGGGATACTCATGCCCGCTTCCCTTACAGAACTTGCCGCTCGCCGCGCAATCGACTAAGCGCATGCCTCATTTTTAGGCAGATATGCTCCGCGTGACTCACCTTCCCGTGCCCCCCAAGCTGGCCCCGATCATGGTGGGCGGTGTGTGCATCGACAGCCCGGTCGTGCTTGCACCGATGACAGGCGTCACGGATCAGCCCTTCCGCACGATGGTGCGGCGCTTCGGTTCGGGGCTCAATGTGACCGAGATGATCGCCTCACCCGCCGCGATCCGCGAGACGCGCCAGTCGATCCAGAAGGCCGCCTGGCACCCGACCGAAGAGCCCGTCTCGATGCAGCTCATGGGCAACGAGCCTGCGCAGATGGCCGAAGCGGCGCGGATTTCCGAAGCCAAGGGCGCGGCGATCATCGATATCAACATGGGCTGCCCGGTGCGCAAGATCGTCAGCGGCGAATGCGGCTCGGCGCTGATGCGCGACATTCCGCTCGCCACCGCCATGATCGAAGCCACTGTGCGCGCGGTTAAAGTGCCGGTCACGGTCAAGATGCGCATGGGCTGGTGCCACGACAGCCTGAACGCGCCCGAACTCGCGCGGATCGCCGAAGACCTTGGCGCGAAGATGATCACGGTCCACGGCCGTACGCGCAACCAGATGTACAAGGGCACCGCTGATTGGCGCTTCGTGCGCCGCGTGAAGGAGGCCGTGTCCATCCCCGTTATCGTCAACGGCGATATCTGCGGGATCGAGGACGCAGCCGCCGCCATCGAACAGAGCGGCGCGGACGGCCTAATGATCGGGCGCGGGGCCTATGGCCGGCCCTGGCTGCTTGGGCAGGTGATGCATTGGTTGGAAACCGGCGAATCCCGGTCCGATCCGGCGCTCGCCCAGCAATATGCTTTGATTGTAGAGCATTACCACGCAATGCTTGAGCATTATGGCACGATGACGGGTGTCAATATGGCGCGCAAGCACCTTGGTTGGTACACCAAGGGCCTGCCGGGCTCGGCCGAGTTCCGCAACCGCGTGAACTTCATCGACGATCCCAAAGCAGTCCTGGCCGCGCTTGCCGAGTTCTACGGCCGCGCGCTCGCTGCTCCCGAGAGCCGCGCCGCCGCATGAGCGGGCACTGATGAGCGGACCGGCCGACTGGCGCAAACCGGGTGAAGGTGGGCGTCCTGATCCCAAGCGCGTGATTGCCAGCCTGCCGATGGCGGTGATCATGCTCGCCCCCGATCTGACTATAGCCTCCGCCAATCCTGCCGCAGAGCAACTTACCGGGCAGGGCGCGCGGCGGCTGCTGGGAAAGCCGGTCGAGGATATCTTCGCGTTCGACGAGCCGCTCATTCTGCGCCGCCTCTCTGAGGGGGAGGCACAGTTGTTCGCGCGGGATTCCGGTGTGCGGATCCTGGGTGCGCCCATGCGCCGGATCGACGTCATGACAGCACCCGTGACCCACAGCCCGGGCTGGCAGATCCTTGCGCTCCACGAGGCCACCGGCGTCGAAGCGTTCTCGGGCGACGGTAGCGGCGCGGGCGCGGGGGAGGGCACGCCGCTGCGTGCGCCTGAAGTTCTGGCACACGAGATCAAGAACCCGCTCGCGGGCATACGCGGTGCGGCGCAATTGCTGGGCCGCAAGCTCGGCGATTCAGACCGCGCTCTGACCGAACTCATCACCGGAGAGGTCGACCGGATCGCCAAGCTGGTCGATCAGATGCAATCGCTTTCGCGCCGGGGACAGGAACCCGCGACCGCCTGCAATCTGCACGAGGCCGTGCGCCGCGCGCAGGCGGTGGTCGCGGCAGGCCGTGCGCAAACCGCGGTCGCGGGAAGCCAATCTGGCGCGTTCATCGTCGAAGAGGAATTCGATCCCTCGCTGCCGCCGGTCATGGCCAGCCCCGACGCGCTCGTGCAAGTCCTGCTCAATCTGCTGACCAACGCACGCGAGGCGTGTGAGACCCAGCCCGAGCCCCGTATCGCGGTGCGTTCGCGCTTTGCCAGCGGCATCCAGCTCAACGCAGGCCCCGGCGGCAAGCCGCTGCGCCTGCCTATCGAACTGCGGGTCAGCGACAATGGCCCCGGTATTGATCCGGCGCTGCGCGATCACATTTTCGATCCCTTCGTGACCGGCAAGAAAAACGGGCAGGGGCTCGGTTTGGCCCTCGTCCAGAAGCTGGTGCGCGAAATGAACGGGCGCGTGACGCATGATCGCGACGAAACGAAGGGCTGGACCCATTTCCGCATCCATTTGCCCGTCGCCGGACCGGTAAAGCCATGAAGGGCCGCGTCCTGCTCGTCGAAGACGACGACTCGATCGCGCTGGTCATCACCGCCGCACTCGAGGCGGAAGGCTATACCGTGGCGCGCTGTCCCTCGATTGCAGAGCGCGACCGCCTGCTGGCCGAAAACACCTTCGGCCTGATGCTGACCGATGTCGTGCTGACCGATGGCGATGGCATGGAAACGCTCGACCGCGTGCGGGCGGCGGCACCGCACATGCAGGTCATCATCCTGTCGGCGCAGAACACGCTCGATACGGCGGTTCGGGCGAGCGATACCGGGGCCTTTGAATACTTCCCCAAGCCGTTCGATCTGGATGAGCTGATCCGCACGGTGCATCAGGCCATCGGCGCAAGCGGGCAGGCCGAAGCGAGCGATATTCCCGAGGACGTCGCGCCCGGATTGCCATTGGTCGGGCGCAGCCCGGCGATGCAGACGGTCTACCGGATGATCACGCGCGTGCTGCGCAACGATCTTACCGTGCTCATCCTCGGCGAATCCGGGACCGGCAAGGAATTGGTGGCCGAGGCGATTCACCAGCTTGGCAACCGCAGCACCGGGCCATTCATCGCGGTCAACACGGCCGCAATTCCGGCCGACCTCATCGAGAGCGAGCTGTTTGGCCACGAGAAGGGCGCCTTTACCGGTGCCATTGCGCGCCGTGTCGGCAAGTTCGAGCAAGCGCGAGGTGGCACGCTGTTTCTCGACGAGATCGGCGACATGCCGCTCGAGGCCCAGACCCGCCTGCTGCGCGCCTTGCAATCGGGGCGCATCCGCCGGGTCGGCGGCACTGACGAGATCACCCTGGACTGCCGGATCGTGGCGGCGACCAACCGCGATCTGATGCCGATGATCGCCGCAGGCACCTTCCGCGAAGACCTCTATTATCGCCTTGCGGTGGTCCCCATTGCGCTCCCGCCGCTGCGCGAGCGGGCTGATGATATCGAAGCATTGGCGCGCCATTTCCTCGGGCGCGCGGCCAGTGAAGGCCTGCCGCGCCGACAGCTGACCGCAGCGGGGGCCGCGCTGCTGGCGCGTCAACCCTGGCGCGGCAATGTGCGGGAACTGCGCAACTTCGTCTACCGCCTCGCGCTGCTGGCCCGCGATGAGGTGATCGACGCCGCCTCGATCGAGCCCTTGCTCGCGCTCGACAGTGCGCCGCAGCCATTGTCCGGGGAGCTGCATCATGCCCACGCCGCCGATTTTGCTTCGGCGCTGACCAGCTGGCTGACCGAGGCCGAACCACCGCCGGGCGAGCTTTACAGCGCGGCACTTGCCGCCTTCGAACGGCCGTTGTTCCTCCATGCCCTTTCCGTCACCGGCGGGAACCAGCTGCGCGCGGCCCGGCTGCTCGGGATCAACCGCAACACTTTGCGCAAGCGCTTGTCCGAACTGGCGATCGACCCTGATGAGGCCGCGCCCGCGCGAAGCTGATCGGCCGCGCTTGTCCGGGCGCATTTGCGGCGATGCGCGCTGAATCCACTTGCATTAGTGCAACAGCGGTGTTGTATATCAGCAACGATGGCGCAAACCGGCAAACAGGGCATACGGCGGTCACCCCGGTGGTACCGGCGCCTGCTTGTCGCCATGCGCCGGGCCAACGTGTTTCTCCTGCTCGAGTTGACTGCCGCGCTGGGGCTCGCTCTGATGCTGGCGGTCACCTGGATGGCGCTGGCCGGG
>CAIKKO010000518.1 GCA_903828025.1 uncultured Sphingomonadales bacterium | reverse complement strand
TGGTTTCGTCCGCCGTTGCCAAAGCGGCGATGGATTCGGGCGTGGCGCAGCGCCCGATCGAGGATTTCGACGCCTACCGCACCGAGCTGAAGGCCCGCCTCAACCCCACGACCTCGGCGCTCACCAACGTCTATGCTCAGGTCAAGGCGAACCCCAAGCGCGTCGTGTTTGCCGAGGCGGAGAACGAAGTCGTGCTGCGCGCGGCGATCCAGTACCGCGATTTCGGCTATGGCACCCCGGTGCTGGTCGGCCGCACGCAAGCGGTGCACGATCTGCTGGCCGAGCTTGGCGTGGGCGATCCGGACAGCTTCGAGATCCACAATTCGGCGATCTCCCCGCTCGTGCCCGAGATGGTGCAGTTCCTCTACGCGCGCCTCCAGCGGCGCGGGTTTCTTGAGCGCGATGTGCGGCGCATGGTCAATCAGGACCGCAATGTGTTCGCCTCGCTGCTGGTCGCGCTGGGCCACGGCGATGCGATGATTTCGGGCATGACCCGCACGTTCGCGCAGACCATCAAGGAAGTGCGCCAGGTGCTCGATCCCAAGCCCGGCCACTTGCCGTTCGGCATCCACATGATGGTCGCCAAGAACTACACCGTGTTCCTGGCCGATACCATGGTGAACGAGCGCCCGACTGCCGAGGATCTCGCGCACTTCGCCATCGAGACCGCGGCCGTGGCGCGCCGCATGGGCCATGAACCGCGCGTCGCGTTCCTGTCCTACTCCACCTTCGGCAACCCCAGCGGCAAGTGGCTCGACAATATCCGCGAGGCGGTCACGATCCTCGACGAGAAGAACCCCGGCTTTGAATACGAAGGCGAGATGGCCCCCGATGCCGCGCTCAATCCGAAAGTCATGGCGAGCTATCCGTTCAGCCGCCTTTCGGGCCCCGCCAACGTGCTGATCATGCCCGGCCTGCAATCGGCCAATATCTCGGCCAAGCTGCTCAAGGAACTGGCCGGCAACGCAGTGATCGGCCCGATGATGATCGGCATGGAAAAGCCCGTCCAGATCACGGCAATGACCTCGATCGCGCCGGATATCCTGACGCTGGCGGTGCTGGCAGCGGCGGGGATTTCGGGGTGAGATGAGCAGTTCAGCAGAGACTTGGTTCGTCGTAGTCCACGAGGCGACAGGCTACTATGAACCGTCTTTGTCCAGTCCCGTTCGGGTTCGGCCGCCATATGGCGAGAAAGTTGATGTGCACGAGCTGATCGGAGATTTTGTCAGGATAGAATGGGTTGGCAAATCTGCCTGAGTTCACAAGGAGCAAGTTTCTGTAGTCGCGCCCAAGCCGATGGGTCGCATGAACTTTCCGACTGAGATTGAATTCAATCGAGCGGGAGTTTACTTCCATCGGGCCACTGAGGCCACTTGCGGCCCGTCACCATCGTCGGTTCACGTCGAGATTGGAGATCGCGGTGGCCGCTTCACGCGAACAAAGTCAGGCTTTCGGAGATACTTCTAGGACAGCTCCGGACGCTGCCTTTCTCGCGGCGTGAGTTGGGCCACCCTTGCAGATATCACGCCGATGGCATTACAATCGCCCCTCACCGATCTGACGGCCAGCTTCCCGCCAGCCAATCGCGCGCCGCGTGGATCACGCGAACGATGACGACTGTCCTGCCATCGTCCGCTATTGCATAGGCGATGATGTAGGGCATGCGTCGCACCGACTTTTCGTAAGTGCCCGCAACCCGGCCAGGATGCCCTGTCGCAAATTCGCCAAGCGCCTCACCGGTCGCTTCGATCCGGTCGATCACCCTGTGGGCAGCGCTTGGGTCATCCGTCGCAATATGGCGCAGGATGTCTCCGGCATCCGATAGCGCGAGGCGCGACCAGATCACCTGCCTCATTGCGACTTGGCTTTGGCCTGTACTGCCTCGTCCACGACTGCGCGCAGTTCAGCCATGGCCTGTGCGTGCGGCACGGTCCGACCTGCGGCCATGTCCGCCAGCCCTTGCTGGATACCCTCGATGATCGCCAGTTCGCGCTCGACGTAAGCGGTCACCGCCTCTGCGGCCAAGTAGGATTTGCTGCGCCGGGTGCCGCTTGCAATACGTGCGAGCTTGTCGCGGACTTCTACCGGAACCCGGATTGTAAGGGTGGTGCTTTCCATCGTGCTACCTCGTTCGTGCCTGGAGACGGATTAGCACGATAGCCTGGAATGTACACAAGCGAGGCTATTTCCTGTTCTGAGCATCAGGCCTCCTCGAACGTTTCTGCGATTCAAATCAACCCCGCCAGCGGACTACTCGGATCAGCATACTTGCGCGTCCCCATCCGCCCCGCGAGATAAGCATCGCGGCCCGCTTCCACCGCGGCCTTCATCGCGCGCGCCATGCGGATCGGGTCCTTGGCTTCGGCGATGGCGGTGTTCATCAACACGCCGTCGCACCCCAGTTCCAGCGCCACGGCGGCATCGCTTGCGGTGCCAACCCCGGCATCGACCAGCACCGGCACTTTCGCGCCCTCCACGATCAAGCGGATCGTCACGCGGTTCTGGATGCCGAGGCCTGAGCCAATCGGCGCGCCCAGCGGCATGACCGCGACTGCGCCCACGTCTTCCAGCTGCTTCGCCGCGATGGGATCGTCAGTGCAGTAGACCATGGGGAGGAAGCCCTCCTTCGCCAGCACTTCGGTGGCGCGGATCGTCTCGATCATGTTCGGATAGAGCGTGCGCGCCTCGCCCAGCACTTCGAGCTTTACCAGATCCCAGCCGCCAGCCTCGCGCGCCAGCCGCAAGGTGCGGATCGCGTCTTCGGCGGTGAAGCAGCCGGCGGTGTTGGGGAGGTAGGTGATCTTCTTTGGGTCGATGAAATCGGTGAGCATCGGCGCCTTGGGATCGCTGACGTTCACCCGGCGCACCGCCACGGTCACGATTTCCGCGCCCGAGGCTTCAACCGCCGCCGCGTTCTGCGCGAAGTCCTTGTACTTGCCGGTGCCGACGATGAGGCGCGAGCGGAACGTCCGACCGGCCACGGTCCAGGTGTCGTCATCCTGCCCGCCGCCGACGAAGTGCACGATCTCCAGCACATCGCCGTCCGCGACGGCCACTGTTGCCAGCGTCGAGCGCGGGACAATCTCGCCGTTGCGCTCCACTGCGACCTTGGCAGGGTCGAGCTCGAGGCCGCGCACGAGATCGGCGATCGAGCCGGGTGCGGCGCGGCGGGGTTCGCCGTTGATGGTCAGGGCAAGAGAGGTGCTGGTCGAGATTGTCATGCGGCGGGCTTTAGCGCCCACGCCGGCGCACGCAAGCCGTCAGCAGGTGCGGCGCATGTTGACGATGTGCGCGCTGGCGACAAGAGTGACGCCGCAGATCGTAAGCAGTGCTTCGCCCGTGCCGTGATCGCTGGCAATCGCACCGGCCATCAGCGCAAGGCCTGTCGCCCCCAATGCGAGGGGCAGGCGGTGCCCGTGGCGCAGCGCGCCCATGCCGATGGTCATAACGCCGACCACGAAAGCCGCGGCAAGGCCGAAGCGGTGGATCGCCGGATTGAGTAGCACGCCGCCGCCCAGCCCCAGCACGCCGATCAGGAACAGCCCGGCCACGCAATGCACCATGCACAGCCCGCTGATGATCACGCCCAGCCGGTCGAACCGGCCGTGGAGGGCATCAGGTTGGGGGCGCGGATTGTCGATCACGAGCGCCGCTATATGTAATAGTATCTCATAACGCAATGGGCGTG
>CAIKKO010000517.1 GCA_903828025.1 uncultured Sphingomonadales bacterium | reverse complement strand
TTCGCGCCCGCCTCGAACGAGGTGACTTCCTCTGCCTTGGCCACTGACAGCTCGACCGGCGCGAAGAAGGCCTGCGCGTTGAAGCTGGGCGCGCGGTAACCCCGGCTGATGCTGGCATAGAGCAGGTTGCCGCTCGCCAGCTTGTAATCCAGCCCGATCTTGCCCGAGACGTTGTCTTTCTTGAAGCCGAGGGCCGAAAGCGGGATCAGGTTGGTGACGAACACGTTGTCATAGCCATAGGCATCGGCCGAGAACCCGGTCTGATCGCCCTGATCGTGAGTATAGCGCAGGCCGCCGCGCAAAGTCAGCGCATCGCTGAGCTTGTATTTGAGATCGGTATAGACCGCGATGCTCTTCTTCACCTGATCGAACTGGTTCTGGATCTTGCAGGCGGCTGGCAGTCCGGCGGCGCAGTCCGCTGCGGTGATCTTGCCGTCGCCGTTCACATCGAAGTCGGTCGAGATTTCCAGCGCGGTCCGGTTGAACACCTTTTCGCGGTTGTAATAGACGCCGAGGATGAAATCGAACGGCCCGCCGGTGTTGCTGGTCAGGCGCAAGTCCTGCGCGAACTGGCTGGCCTTGTCGTAATAGGGCACTTCCAGCGTTCTCGCGGCGGTGCCGTCGGTGTCTTCCTTGAAGAACAGCGTGCCCTTGTCATAGCTGGTGATGCTGGTCAGCGCGAGGGTGTCGCTCACGTCGATGTTCGCGGTGAAGGCCACCGACGTGGTCACGGCGCGGCGCTTTTGCGACACGTCGGAGGCGATCTGCCATTGGGTCAGGCCGGGGCGGTTGGTCGCCACGGGCTGCGCGAAGATGCCGTAGTTCTGCGGGCCCTGGAAGCTGTGCGAGGCGCGCAAGGTCAGCTTTACACCGGCGACCGGTTCATACTTCAGCGTGCCGCGCAAGGCCCACTCGTCGGTGCCGGCAAGATCGGGCACGCCCGGGACGACATTCTTGAACCAGCCGTCGGCCTTGGCATAGGTGCCCGCCACACGCAGCGCGGCCTTGTCGCCCAGCGGCACGTTGACCGCGCCGGACAGGTCGACGCGGTTGTAATTGCCATAACCGGCATTCACATAGCCGCTGGTCTCGCCCAGCTTGGCATCGCGGCTGATCAGATTGACTGCGCCGCCGGTGGTGTTCTTGCCATAGAGCGTGCCCTGCGGCCCGCGCAGCACTTCGACCCGCTCCAGATCGTACATCGCCACGCCAAGGAACGCGAAGTTGCCTTTGTAGACTTCGTCATAATAGGTCGCGACCGGGCTCGACTGGTTGAGGCTGTAGTCCGACATCGAAACGCCGCGCAGCGCGAAGATCGGCGTGTTGTCGCCCACGGTCGAGCTGATCTGGAGGTTGGCGACTTTGGTGACGAGGCTGTCGACATTGGTGATGCGCGATTTGGCCAGCGCGTCGCCGCCGATGGCCGAGATTGAGATTGGCACCACCTGGAGGTTTTCCGAACGCTTGGCCGCGGTCACGACGATCTCGCCGTTGTCGGGCGTTTCGGCGGTTGCTGCGGTTTGCGGCGCGGTTTGCGGCGCGTTCTGGGCGTGCGCCGGTTGCACCAGCAACAGGGCGGCCAGCGCGGCGCTGCTCAGATAGGCTGTCCTCATGGAATGTCCCTCACTTCTTTTTGGCTTGTTCGTGTATCTGGCTTAGTCGGACGGGGTCTTGGCAAATCCGGCCACCAATTGCGCCCGCATGGCCGCGCGTTCAAGGCGTAGCGGGTTTTTGCGTAGGCGCCCGATTTCCTCCGCGGTATAAGGGCGGAAACCCTGCGGCACATGCGCAGCATCGAACCGGGCAATGGTCCAGTTGACGAGGTTGGCGAGCCGGTCGTCGGGCAAGTTGACCGTGGCCACGCCCGGCACGCGGCCGATGAATTCGCGGCCGCCGGGCACGGTCAGGAACTGGGCGACCACGCCGCGCATCGGCGGGTTGGAATGATTGTCGCCGCTGCCATCGGGGCGGTGGCAGCCCTGGCATTTGAGCTGATAATCGGTGCGCGCCTGCACGGCATCGGTCACGCCGGGTATCGCCTGCTCATCAGCCCGCGCCGCCGCAGCCGCCAGAACGGCGATGCCGAGCGGCAAAGCGAGCCAGCGCGCCTGCATTACTGGCCGCCAGAAGCCGCGTGGAGCTTGCCCACGTCCTGCGCCGAAAGCGCGGTGCCGCTGGCGCGCAGGCCGGTGATTTCGGCGGCGGTGAAGGGTTTGAAATCCGGCCCCGTTTTCACGATGGCGGTGCCGACATGGTTGAGCACCGCCGCGACCGCAGCATCGTCCAGCCCGCCCTGCGCGGGCATGACCCCGGCATAGGGCTTGCCTGCCACTGTGATCGGCCCGCTGACGCCGCGCGTGACGACCAGCGCCAGATAGCGCCGTCCGGCCGCGCTTGCCGCCATGGTCCGCACATCGGGGCCGAGCGGCGGGAATGCGCCGGGCACTCCCGCGCCGGTCTTGGTGTGGCAGGCAGCGCAGCGGGCAAAGACAGTTGCGCCATCGGGGGTGCCATCGGGGGCGGCACGGACGGGCAGCGCTGCCGCCAGCGCTGCGGCTGCACCTGCGGCAAGCGTGAAGGCTGCGGCGCGGCTCATTTCGGTTCTGCCAGCGCCACGCCGATCACCGCCGCCACCGAGCAATTGTAGACCGAGCTTTCCGAGCCGAGGCACCAGTTGTAATCGTTGTTCGATTGCGAGCGCACTTGCGGGCGGTCGCCCTCGTTGCGGTTGCACAGGCACTGGCCGCACGACGACGTGCCGCAGCAATCGTTGTAGCTGATCACATAGGCGCGCCCGTCCGCCGGGTTGGTGCAGGTGCCGATCCAGGTGATGGGCGACATTTCGGTGCCCGGCGGGCAGGTGTTGACCGATCCGCCGCAGCACGAGCAGAGGAACCCGTCAATCGCGCAGTAGCGCCAGTAATCGCATGAGGAGCGGTCGCCCGGGTCTTGCTCGAGCCCGGACATGATCGCGGGCCGCGCGGCCCCGGCGGCATGCGGGCCGTGGCTGGCTTCCGGTGTTGCGGCGCGCGCCACTGGCAGCACCGGGAACGCCGCCGCGCCAGTCATGCCCGCACCCAGCCACGCCAGCAGCGAGCGGCGCGAGGTGCCACGGGCGATGCCGCGTGCGAGGGTTTCGGTCAGTTTGTCAAAACGCGCCATGGATCAGGCCTCCTGATGAGTAGCTTGGCGGCGGGCGAGGAATTCCTGGATCGAGGCGACGCCCCGCTCCTTGGCCTCGAACAGGCTTTCGAGATGTTCGCGGCTGTTGATGAGGCCGAGCGAGGCGACGCGCCCTTTCTCGTCGAGCAGCACCGCATAAGGCAGCTTGGCGACGCCGAACGCGCGGCCCAGCGCTTCGGACAGCACCACCGGCATGGTATCGAGCCCGTGCTCCTTGACCATCGCGACATAGCCCGGCTTGCCGCCGTCACCCGCCACCACGATATCGAGCCAGCTCGCCTCCGCGCGCGCAGCGCTGCGCACAATCGGCAGCAGCGATTTGCACATCGGGCAATCGGGCGAGGCGAAGAACAGCAGCTGGCTGCGCGCGGCGCGGGGGCCGCCGATTGCAACCGGCAGCCCGTTCATGTCGGCCAGAGTCATCGGCGTGGCCTGTTCGCCCAGCGCCACTTTCTGGTGCAGCGTGAGCGCACCGGCCGGCGCAATGCGTTCGTGCAGGATGCCGACCTGACGCGCGAGCGCGGCGATGAGCAAGGCCTGGGCGATAACCGCCGCCCAGAGCAGGATCTGGCTTGTCAGCATCATGCGGCTTTCCAATGGGGTGCAGGAATGGCGAGCAATTCACTCGCACCAAGATAGAGCGCAAGCAGGCCCGCCGCCGCAAACGGCGCGTCGAGCGTGAGCGGGGCTTCGGGCAGCAGCGCGGTCCCGCCCGCAAGCAGGGCGAGACCGACGGAGCGCAGCACCAGCGCCCATGTCACCGGCTTGGCGCGGGCCGCAAGATCGCAGCCGCAATCGAGCGTCTCGCCGCGATGGCGGGCGAGGGCGAGCGCGTAGACTGCCCAGAGCCCAGCCGCGATCAGGGCGCCGGTGATCCGCAGCGGCGCGATCAGCAGGCAGGCGGCGGCCACCAGTTCGACGGTTCCGGCCACGATCAGCAGCAATTGCCCGCCGAGCGCGCCGGTTCCGGCGAGCTTGGCCCCAACCAGCTTGGCAGTAGCTGCGGCCAGCCGCTCGCGCGCCGTAGCCTTGTGTAGCGCGGACGCCGCGAGCAGAGCCGCGCAAAAGAGCACCAGTGCTGCCATCAGGGCACCTGAATCAGGATCGGATTGGCCGCGACCGTCGCGCCCAAAGTGCGCACAAACGCCCCGGTTGCGGCATCGTAGATGTCGATGGCCCCGCTGGCCTGCGCCGCGACGAGGTGCGGGGCGGCTTCATGCGTGAGGGCAATCGCCAGCGTCTGGTCCTTGAGCGGAATGCGCAAAGTGCGCGCCTTCTTGGCGGGATCGACCACCCAGACTTCGCTGCCGCCGTCCTTGTGGCTGCCTTCCTTGCCGTAAGGGCTCATCAGCACATAGAGCTTGCCCGCCGCATCGGCATTGATCACCTGCCAGCCGCCCGGCCGCCATTCGGGCATGCCGCCTTCTGCGGTGCCGACGCTGAACGCGCCGGGGAGCGGCTTGGCGACGGTGCCCGAAAGGTCGAACCCTTGGATCAACCCGTGGAAGCTGACGAACCACGCCGTCTTGCCGACCATGGCGGGGGTGCTGAACAGCGCCTGCTTGTCGATATCCTGCACATTGGGCACCGATTTCGACGATGCCGCCGCGCCGTTGGCATCGAGCGCCACGCTGAACAGCGAGCCATCGGCGCACAGGCTGGTGAAGCCGCGATCTCCGGTCGGGTAGATCTGCGAGCAGCCGGGCAAGTCGATCTCGCCCAGCACTTTGCGGCCTACCAGATCGACGACAGTGACCGATTGCGCCGGGGTGAAATTGGCCACCAGCGCCCAGGTGCCGCCATTGGTGAACTGGAACAAGTGCGGATAGGTCACCGATTGCTGGCGCTTGCCGCCGGGCAGCACGATTTCGCCCTTGGGCTGGAGCGTTGCCATGTCCCAGATCGTGATCGCGTCGGTGCGCTCGCCGCGGGTCAGGCGGGGGTAGAACGTCTCTGCGGTATAGAGTTCGCCGCGTTCCTTCGCGATGAGCAGGTTGGCGAACTGCGAGGCGCGGACGAGGCCCTTGAGCGGCTGCACCGGATCGGCCGTATCGACCACCGCGACGCGGCCATCGACGATGGCGTTGAAGTGGAAATCGTGGACCGTCACCCAGCTCTGCGGCCAGGTGGCGGGCAGCTTGGCCACGCTGGGCAGGCTTTCTTCGGCCAAAGGCTTGGGAAAGGCGCTGCTGTCTGCCGCTTGGGCTCGGGCCAGGGCAGGGGCAGCAAGGGCAAGGCTGAGGCTCAGGGCGAGGGTCGCCGAAGTGAGGGCCGAGGCAAAAGCTGGCGCGATCGAACGCATGGTATTCCCCTTTGACGCCGGGTGAGACGGCGCGTGTGATGGCAGGTGTGCCCCGCTTTCGCCGCGCACTGTGGCCTATCGGGTGTAAAATTGTCAACTGTCCTAAATAGGACGTTGGACATATTTCGGCGGATTGCTAGAAATCGGGCCTCAGAAGCGGCGAGGGGTGCGCGAAGTCGATGGATGAGGGACCGAAACTGGTAACCGACCTGCTGCTGCCCGAGCGTGATGGCGGCTATGCCAAAGGCTATGAAACGCGCGAACTGATCTTGCGCAAGGCGCTCCATATCCTGATCGAGGAGGGCTACCCCGCGATGTCGATGCGGCGCATTGCCGCCGCTTCAGGCTTGCGCCTCGGCAATCTGACCTACCACTATCCCACGCGCGAGGATCTGGTGCGCGAGCTGCTCAATGCCGTGATCAGCAGCTATGAGGTCGAGTTTGCCGCCATCGTTCAGGCCCCCGGGGTGCCGCCCGAGGAGCGACTGGCGCGAGTCTGCGGCCTGATCATCGACGATATCGGCAGCAAAAAGACCACGCGGCTGTTCCCCGAACTCTGGGCGCTCGCGAACCATGATGCGTTTGTCTACGAGCGGGTGCACGAACTGTATGACCGCGCCCGCGCGCCGATCTTCGAGATCGTTTCCGAAATGCGGCCTGATCTTTGCGAAGCGGACCGGTTCGATCTGTCGTTGTTCATCTCCGCCTCGATGGAAGGGCTGACCGTTTTCGCTGGCTACCAGCGACCTTATGCTGAGCGCCTTCCGGCGGTCGAGGCCATCGCTATTCGCTCCTTTATTGATATCGTTCGCAGCTTCGTTGGCGCTAGTCCACACTCCCCTCCAGGATCTGCAAGGTCTTGAGGTCCGAGTGGAAATCGAGCGCATAGTCACCGCCCTCGCGGCCAATGCCCGAAATGCCGATCCCGCCGAACGGCGCGGTGAGATCGCGCACCAGGAACGTGTTGACCCACACCGTGCCGCCGCGCACCGCCCGGCCGACGCGGTCCGCGCGCGCGGCGCTGCCAGTATAGACAATGCCCGAGAGGCCGTAGGCGGTGGAATTGGCGAGCGCGATGCCCTCGGCCTCGTCGCGGAAGGTCTGGAAGGTCAGGACGGGGCCGAAGACTTCGTGCTGCACGACTTCGCTGCGGTTGTCCTTCGGCACGATCAGCGTGGGCTCGATCCAGTTCGCGCCGTCCTTCCAGCGCTTGCCGCCGCGCACGATCGTGTCACCCGCGGCGCGCGCGCGGTCGATAAAGCCGAGCACGCGGTCGGCATGGACGGGGTGGATCAGCGCGGACATCGTGGTTGCGGGATCGCGGCTGTCGCCCATCACATGGGCATCGGTATAGGCGTGGAATTTCGCAAGGAACTGGTCCTTGACGCTCTCCTCGACGATGATCCGCGTGCCGGCCATGCAGACTTGGCCGCTGTCGTCGAACTGCCCCGCCGCCTTCTTCGCCGCCGCGTCGATATCGGCATCGGCGAACACCAGCAGCGCCGATTTGCCGCCGAGTTCGGCGGTGAACGGCACGATGTTCTCCGCCGCGGCCTTGCCGATCACCCGCGCGGTGGGCACGCTGCCAGTGAAACTGATGCGCTTGATCCGGGGGTCGGAGGTGAGCGCATGGCCCAGCTCCGCGCCGAGGCCTTGCACGATGTTGAACACGCCCGCCGGGAAGCCCGCTTCGGCGATCAGATCGCCGAGCAGCGAAGCCGAGAGCGGCGACCAGTCGGCGGGTTTGAGGATCACCGTGTTGCCCGCAGCGAGGGCAGGCGCGCATTTCCACGTGGAGAGCATGAACGGCGCGTTCCACGGCGTGATGATCAGCGATGGCCCGGCGGGCATGCGGATCACGCGGTTGGCCGTGCCGCGCGAGGACCACACGCGCTCCTGATGCTCGGTCGCCAGATCGGCATAGTTGCGGAAATTGGCCGCGCCGCGCAGGATCACGCGCAGGCGCAGGCTTTCGAGCAGCATGCCCATATCGAGGCACTCGACCAGCGCCAGCTTCTCGACATTGGCCTCGATCAGATCGGCGAGCCGGTGGAGATAGGCCCCGCGCGCTGCGGGCGTGAGCGCGGCCCATGCCGGGAAGGCTGCGGTGGCTGCTTCGGCTGCCAGCGCGGCGGTCGTCGCATCGCCGCGCGCCATATCCGCCAGCTTGCGGTCCCAATCGAACGGGCAGCGCACTTCGAACGTTGCGGGCGAACTGACGCGCGCCCCGCCGATGAAGTGGTCCGGCGAGACGGACACGCCGTCGATATCAATGCGGTCGCGCATACAGTGTCTCACTTCTTTGCTCTCTCCCCTTCAGGGGAGAGATACGAAGGCTTGGTGCGAAGCACCTAGCCGGAGTTGAGAGGGGAACTGCAGCGCATATTCCCCTCTCCGGGCCCTCTCCCCTGAAGGGGAGAGGGCTTTTTGTCACATGTAGTGCAGGTAGTCGGCGAGCTGCTCGTCTTCGCTTTTTTCCGAAACGATCCGCACTTCCTCGCGCTTGATCGCGATGAAGTTGTCGA
>CAIKKO010000516.1 GCA_903828025.1 uncultured Sphingomonadales bacterium | reverse complement strand
GTGGCGCAGGAAGCCTTCATGGAATCCTACCACGTCGTCGGCACGCACCCCGAACTGCTGCCGATGTTCCTCGACACCGGCTCGAAATACGACGTGTGGCCCAATATCTCGCGCGCCATGTCCGCCTCGGGCCCGCCGAGCGCGCACACCGATCTCGATGCGCCCGATCCCAGCGCGTTCCCCGAAGGCCAGGCCTTCACCAGCTTCATCCATCCGCTCAACGGGCATCTCTACCGCCGGCTGGAGGAAAACCGCGTCGAAGTCAGCCGCCCTGATGGCAAGACCGGGATTTTCGACATGACCGGCGCGCATGTCGAAGGCGAAGTGGTCAATGCCGATGCGCATATGTGCAACTGGATCGGCGGCATGATCGCCCCCGGCGAGGAAGCCACGCCGAACCGCTTTGCCGGGGCTTCCGCGCAGGCGTTTCGTTCCGATGCCGCCAATGCGCGGCGCGATCTGATGCGGCCCGAGTGGGGGGACAGCATCGACGCGGTGAGCGACGCCGACATGATCGACGCGATTTTCTACTCGGTGTTCCCCAACTTGCACCCCTGGGCCGATTTCAACCCGATCTTCTACCGCTTCCGGCCGGACGGCAACAATCCGGAGCAATCGCTGCACGAGGTCATGTACATGCTGCCCGTGCCGGACGGCCAGCCCCGGCCCGCGCCTGCCAAATGCACCTTTCTCGATCTGGAGGACGATTATACCAAGGCGACCGAGTTCGGCAGCTATCTCAACAAGATCTTCAATCAGGATGGCCTCAACCATCGCGCCGTGCAGCAAGGCCTGCACAATCACCCCAAGGGCGAGGTGATTTTCGCGAGCTATCAGGAAAGCAAGATCCGCGATTTCCACATGAAGCTGGAACAGTGGCTGAGCAGCGAGACCGCGCCGAAGAGCACATAAGCCGCAGCCCGAAGTGCGGCTTTGTTGCAACATTTGTGGCGGAAATCCGCGTTTCTTCAACCTTTTTGATAGTTGATGTTCGGCCCCTATCCCCTAGCCTATTAATCGGGATTGTCGGCGCAAAATCCAGTAAAAACAGCGGGATATGCGCCGGACGCAAAAGCTGGGAGGATTTTTGATGGGCTTGAGGAAACTGGCGTCACCGCTTCGCATTGCACTTTATGCGGGCGTAGCGGCCACAACATTGGCATTGCCGCAACTGGCTTATGCCGCAGCCGCCGATGCTGCGGCGACCGACGCGAACGCGACCGAGGACGGCAACGCCATCACGGTTATCGCGCGCAAGACCACGGAAACGCTGCAGGACGTGCCGGTCACGATCTCGGCCATCAGCGGCGATGCGATCAACCGCGATCAGGCGACCAAGGCCGAAGCGCTCGGCACGCACATTCCGACGCTCAACATCTACACCGGCGGCTCGGGCTCGGGCGGTTCGATCGCGCTGCGCGGTGTCGGCTCCTCGGCCATTTCGGCCTCGTTCGACTCCGCCGTGGCGCTCGATATGGATGGCGTACAGCTCAGCTCGATGCGCCTCCTTCAGGCCGGGTTCTTCGACGTCAAGCAAGTCGACGTGCTCAAGGGCCCGCAATCGCTCTTCTTCGGCAAGAGCGCATCAGCTGGCGTGCTTTCGCTGCGTTCGGCCGATCCGACCAAGGCCTGGGAAGTGGGCGGCAAAGCCTCGTATGAGTTCCAGGAACACGGCTATGTTATCGGTGGCTACATCTCAGGCCCGCTAAGCCCCACGCTGGGCATCCGCGTAGCCGGCCAATACAATGACATCAAAGAGTACACCAAGATCCAGCCCGGCATTCCGGCGCTGATCCGCAATCGCGGCCTGCGCGATTTCGTGGGCCGCGTCACCATGCAGTGGGACCCCACAAGCGCTTTCACCGCAAACCTCAAGGTGAACTACGTCACCAACCGCAACGATGGTGCCATCGGTCACCAGGATATCGACTGCGGCAAGGATGGGAAGCCGGACCCCGTGGTCCTGCTCAGCGGCGCGGTCATCATACCCTCGACCGCGAACTGCAATATCAACGATCACTATTACGCCATCAGCGATCCCTCGCCGACCCAGGCCGGCAACTACCCGACCGGCAGCGCTGCCGGTGATGGCAAGTATCCGGGCCACCCCTTCGGCATGACGGACATCTGGCTGGCACGTCTGCGCATGGATCTCGATCTCGGCAGCCACCTCAAGCTCAGCTCGGTTACCGGCTATTTCGACATTCTGTCGATTGACTCGGATACCTACAGCACCGTCGGCACCGGTTCGGCCTTTACCCCGATCCCCGGCCTGACGCTGGCAGATATTGCCCCTCGCCTTGCAAGCATGAACGCGCCGGGCTCCGCGCAAGGCTTCGGTTCGAGCGATCCGCTGAACTCGACCAAGCAGTTCACCCAGGAACTGCGCCTCGCGAGCAGCTTCTCCGGCCCGTTCAATTTCATGATCGGCGGCTTCTATGAACACCGCATCATCGATTTCGACACGTCGCAGCAGGCCGTGAATATCTCGATCATCGCGCTCGATCCGATCACGGGCAGCGCCTTCGACTGGTTCAAGAAGCACCACACGATCACCAAGGCCTACTCGCTGTTCGCCAGCGGCACTTACGACATCACCGAAAAGCTGGAGCTTTCCGGCGGTCTGCGCTGGACCAAGGAAGACAAGGTCAACACGATCACTGTCCCCTATGTCCATGCGTTTCTGGCAGCATCCCCGGCCTTCATCAGCAGCGGTTTCTTCTCGGGACCGATCCCGTTCAAGGACACGAACGTCTCACCGGAAGTCACGCTGCGCTACAAGGCAACGGACGACCTCAACATCTACGCGGCCTACAAGACCGGCTACAAATCAGGCGGAATCGACAACAGCGCGCTGCCTTCGAACAGCTTGCTCGGCTTCAACAATCCGGCAACCCGCGATGAAGTGGCAGCGGGCCTGAAGTTCAAGTCCGAACGCGCCAAAGGTGGTGAGATTGGTGTGAAGTCCCAGCTTGCAGGGCGCACCCTCACCATCAACGGATCGCTATTCTACTACAAGTTTACCGATCTGCAGCTGCAGGTGTTCGATGCCACCAAAGTGCAATTCCGCACTTTCAACGCATCGGAATTGACCACCAAGGGCGTCGATATTGATTTCAACTGGCGCACGCCGGTGCAAGGCCTGCGGTTCAACGGTGCGTTGGCTTATACCAAAGCCTCGTTCACCAAGGACCTGATTTCCGCCATCACGGGTGAGAACCTCAGGGGGCGCAATGCGGCCCGGTCGCCGGAATGGGCAGGCAACGTCGGCTTCGATTACAATGTTCCGGTCGGAAATTCGCTCGAATTCGGAGCGCATGGCAACCTCCAATATTCGAGCAGCTACTTCACTGACACGACCTCGGCGAACGATTACAAGCAGTCTTCCTACGCAACTGTCGATGGCGGCATTTCCATCGGACAACCGGATGGCAAGTGGAAGCTGGCCCTTGTCGGCATCAACCTGGCAGACAAGCGTTACGTTCAATCGAGCGGCGCGCGTCCTTTCCAGTCTGCGTCGGGTGACGATCTCAACGTCAACCTCAACCGCGGCCGCCAGCTCTTCGTGGAAGCCAGCTTCAAGTTCTGATCACGCTTCAGCGCCGACCGGGGCAACCCGGTTGGACACCCTGCCGCTCCGGGAAACCGGGG
>CAIKKO010000515.1 GCA_903828025.1 uncultured Sphingomonadales bacterium | reverse complement strand
GGCGGCGGTCCATCTTGAGGATCTGGAAGGGCTGCGGCATGTCCATCAGCGGGGTCACATCGCGCACTGGACGGATATCGACCTGCGAGCCGGGAAGGAAGGCTACAGCGCCGTCAAGATCCACGGTGAAGCCGCCCTTGACGCGGCCGAAGATCACGCCCTCGACGCGCTTGCCTTCGCCGAATTCGCTCTCGAGCTTGTCCCAGGCGGCTTCGCGGCGGGCGCGGTCGCGGCTGAGCATCGCTTCGCCGTCGGCATTTTCAACGCGGTCGACATAAACTTCGACTTCATCGCCGACCGAGAGGCCGTGGGCCTGTCCGGGCATGGCGAATTCGCGCAAAGGCACGCGGCCTTCGCTCTTGAGGCCGACGTCGATGACGGCCTTGTCGTTTTCGATGGCGGTGACGGTGCCCTTGACGACCCGGCCTTCAAAGCCGCCATTGGCGGCGCCGCCGAGGGTTTCGTCGAGCATCGCGGCGAAATCGTCGCGCGTGGGATGGGATGCCATTGCTGGTAGGTCCTGTTATCAATGTTTCCGGCCAGGCGGTTGTTTCCGCCGGTCTTTCACCGCGTGCCGCACCATGCAGCCTGCGGGCCAAAAGGGCCGCTGTACCTGCCGGGCCGTATGCCATGGCAAGTGCCCGCGCCGGGAAACCCCGTAACGGACGAGCGGGCCGTTAGGTCAGACTTTCCCGAAAAGCAAGCGAAACTGCGCGTTTCCGGTCAGGCCAGGTGCCCGCCTATGCCCGCCTGCGCCGGATTGCAAGCAGCGGCGGGCTGGGCTGCCTCAGGCGTATTTCTGGCGCAAGGCCAGCAGCGCCATGGCCGCGACCGCCGCCTCGCCGCCCTTGTTCTTCTGCGCCGGATCGGCCCGCACGAGCGCCTGCGCTTCGTTCTCGACCGTGAGAATGCCGTTGCCAATGGCCACACCGTCCATCGTCAGCGCCATTACGCCGCGCGCGCTTTCGCCCGCCACGATTTCGAAATGGTACGTCTCGCCCCGGATCACCACGCCAATCGCGACATAGCCGTCGAACGTGCCGGACTGGTCGGCCAGCGCGATCGCGCCGGGGATTTCGAGCGCGCCGGGGACGGTGAGCACTTCGGCCGTGTGACCGGCCTCCTTCAGCGCCTGGCGCGCGCCCGCGACGAGCATGTCGTTGAGATGGTCATAGAACCGCGCCTCGACGATCAAAAACTTGGCCATGTGCGCTTACTCCGCGAGGATCGGCTGTTCGCCGACGATATTGAGACCATAGCCTTCGATGGCGACGACATTGCGGTGCGAATTGGTCAGCAGCACCATATCGTGAATGCCCAGATCCGCGAGGATCTGCGCGCCGATGCCGTAGCTGCGGAGGTCCATATCACCGGTGCGGCCCGCGATTTCGGCCTGAAGGTGCTCGCTGCCGCCGGGCATGAGCAGCACGATCACGCCCGCGCCGGCTGTGCCGATTTCGCTCATCGCGCGCTGCAGGATGCGCTTGCGCGGGCCGGGCTGGCCGAGCACGTCGGACAGGATCGAGATGCCGTGCATGCGCACCAGCGTGGGCTGATCGGGGCGGACGGCGCCTTTCTGCAGCACCAGATGGACCACCCCGTCGACTTTGTTGCGATACGTGCGGATCGTCCAGTCGCCGCCGTAGTCCGAATGGAACGGCTGCTGATCAATGCATTCGACCAGATGATCGTGGCGACGGCGATATTCGATGAGATCGCGGATCGTGCCCATCTTGAGCCCGTGGCGGCGCGCGAAGGGGACAAGATCGTCCATC
>CAIKKO010000514.1 GCA_903828025.1 uncultured Sphingomonadales bacterium | reverse complement strand
GGACAGCCCCCACCCCAACCCCTCCCCTGAAGGGGAGGGGCTTAGAACGCTCAACATGTTCGGCTACACCGGCGTCGGCACGATGGCGCTTTCGCGGTATGGCCCGGTGACCCATGTCGATGCCTCGAAGAAGGCGGTGGCGCAGGCGCGCGCCAACGCGGCGCTGGCGGGGCTGGAGGACAAGCCCGTGCGCTGGATCGTGGACGATGCGGCCAAGTTCGCCGCGCGCGAAGTCCGGCGTGAGCGGCGCTATGACGGGATCATCCTCGATCCGCCCAAGTTCGGGCGCGGGCCGGATGGCGAAGTCTGGCGGCTGGAGGAGAACCTGCCCCCGCTGATCGCCGATTGCGGACGGCTGCTGGGGCCGCAGAGCCGCTTCCTGTTCCTCACGGTCTATGCAGTGCGGATGTCCTCGCTGGCGATTGCGGGCCTGCTGGCAGAGGCGCTGGCGGGCCTGCCGGGCATCATCGAGCACGGCGATCTGGCGATCAGGGAAGAGGGTGAAGGCGGGCGCATTCTGCCCACCGCGATCTTCGCGCGCTGGTCCAATCCCGGATCATAAGCAAAACTGGGCCAAGTCACCGGACAAGCCGCACTGGACAATCGGGCGGTCTGGTGCCAGAGGCGCGGCCCGTGTCTGACAGCCTTATTCTTGAAGTCGCCAACATCGAAAGCGATGTGCTCACCGGGATCTACTCGGAGGAGACTGGCCGCCCGCAGCCGCTGCGCATCTCGATCAGCGTCGCGCTGGCGGCGCAGGATCGCTATACGCCCGACAGCCCGCTGAGCGGCAGCAAGAACTACATGGACCTGAAGTTCGCGGCCACCGAAGGCCTGCCCCGGGGCGTGCATTTCCAGCTCATCGAATCGGTCGCCGACCATATCTGCGAGACGCTGTTCCTGCAGGACAGCCGCGTGACACGCGTCACGGTCAAGATCGTCAAGCTCGCGATCAGCGAACGCGGCGAGGAGATCGGTATGACGCTGACCCGCCAGCGGCGCGATTGACCATGGCGGAGGGCGCCCGGCCGCTTGCGCTGGTGACTGGCGGGTGGCGGCGGATCGGCGCGGCCATCGCGCAGGCGCTTGCCGGTGCGGGCTGGGATCTGGCACTCCACGCGCACAGCGAGAGCAGCTTCGATCCGGCGCTGGCGGCTGAGCTCGAGAGCCTCGGCGCGGCGGTCCATCCGCTCACTGCCGACCTTGCCGATGCGGACGCGGTGACGCGGCTACCGGGCGAGGCCATGGCGCTGGCGGGCCGCGCGCCCACGTTGCTGGTCAATTGCGCCGCGCTGTTCCGCGAAGACACGATCATGACCTTGAGCGCATCGGCGCTCGACGAGCATCTGGCGGTGAACCTCGCCGCGCCGGTGCTGCTGACGCAGGCGCTGGCCGGACTGCTTGGCGCGGATGCAAGCGGCTCGGTGGTCCATATCCTCGACCAGCGCGTGCTCAATCCGGTGCCCGATCAGATGAGCTACACGCTTTCCAAGCAGGCGCTGCATGCTGCGGTGCGCACATTGGCGCGCTCGCTCTCGCCGCGTCTGCGGGTCAACGCCGTCGCGCCGGGGCTGACGATGCCGACGCCCGACTACAGCGAGGCGCAATGGGGCCGGTTGACCGCGATGATGCCGCTGGCGCGGCTGGCCGATCCGGCGGAGATTGCCGAGGCGGTCGTCTACCTCGCCGGGGCCAGATCGGTGACCGGTCAGACTATTTTTGTTGATGGGGGTGCGCACCTTGAATCTTATGCGCGAGACTTCGTATACCTAGCGCAATGAGCCCAGCCCCAACCGCCGCGCCCCTTGTTGATCGCTTTGCCCGGCGGATCACCTATCTGCGGCTTTCGCTGACCGATCGCTGCGATTTGCGCTGTGCTTATTGCATGCCCGAACGCATGACTTTTCTGCCACGCGCCGAAGTGCTGACCTTGGAAGAACTGCACGAGGTCGCGCTGGCGTTCATCGCGCGCGGGGTGCGCAAGATCCGCCTGACCGGCGGCGAACCGCTGGTGCGGCGCGATATGCTGCAGCTGGTCCGCGCGCTGGGGCGCAAGTTGGCTGACGGCAGCCTCGACGAACTGACCCTCACCACCAACGGCACGCGGCTCGCCGAATTTGCCGACGATCTGGCGGCAGCGGGGGTGAAGCGCATCAATGTCTCGCTCGATACGCTGGACCGCGCCCGGTTTGCCGAACTGACCCGGCGCGACAGCCTGCCGCAAGTGCTCGAAGGCATCGCGGCGGCTAAGGCGGCGGGGATCAGGATCAAGCTCAATGCCGTGGCGCTCAAGGGCATCAACGAACACGAACTGCCCGATCTGATCGGCTGGGCGCACGGGCAGGGCCATGCGGTCACCTTGATCGAGGTCATGCCGCTGGGCGAGGTC
>CAIKKO010000513.1 GCA_903828025.1 uncultured Sphingomonadales bacterium | reverse complement strand
CCGTTTGGGCTTTGCCAAAACGAGACGGATCGAGACGCCGGGATCGGTTCGGGGATGCATGGGGGATGGCCCTTGCCCGCCGGAGGCTCTTTTTCTGATGGGCTGGCTTGGGCTGGCTGGCCCCCTCTCGCGGGCCCTCTCCCCTGAAGGGGAGAGGGCTTTCACCCCTTGGTCAGTTGCCCGCGCACGGCGCCGCCGGGGAAATCGGCCGTGTGGATGTTCACATAGAACCCGGCGGGATTGGCGATGATGGATTTCAGCTTGTCCGGCTCCACCGCGATGCACATGTCGCTGCCTTTGCCGGTCACGTCCATGGTGATGACGGGTGCGCCATTGACGCCCGCTGCGCCGGTGTGGACATGCGCCATGGTCGGCGCGGCGATCTTTTCGCCGTAGAGCGTGTAGCAGAAATCGCCGGTATCGCTGTTGATCTCCACGCGGAACGCGCCGCCGCCATCGGGGGCGCCCACTCCGCTTCCATTGGCACCGACTTCGTTGGCGCCGGTCAGGGTCGCGGTCAGCACGACCGTTTCGGCAGAGGCGGCCACGGGGGCCAGCACGAACGGCAGGGTCAGCGCCAGAGCGGCGGCGCGCACAAGGACTTTGGTCATCGCGTTCTCTCCCAATTGGCTGCGCCTTGCCGCCTCGGAGTCGGCAAAACCGCGCCCGTGCATCCTACGCCCGCTGGGGCCCCGCGCAAAGCCGCCTTGCGCCTATTCGCCCACCAGCCGGTGCCGCTCGTACTTGAGGTACAAGTAGAGCCCGATGAACACCGGCACGATCAGGATCGAGGCGAGCAGATCGTGCTCCACATGCAGGCCGAACAGCGCAAGGCCGCCGCCCAGATACGTCAGCAGCGAGACCGCGTAGTAAGTGATCGCGACGCTGGAGAGCCCTTCGACCAAGTGCTGCAGGCGCAGCTGGGTCACGGTCGCCTTTTCGAGCGAGCGCAGCAATTGCCCGTTCTGGTCCTCGATCCGCGTTTCGATCCGGGTGCGCAGCAGCGAGGTGAGCTGGGCGGAGCGTTCGGCCAGTTCCTGCTGGCGGCGCACCACCGTCTCGCACGTGCGGATCGCGGGATAAAACCGGCGCTGGGTGAAATCGGCGAGGCTGGCAAAGCCGGGGATCGCGACCGGCGCGAGAGTCGCCAGCCGTTCCTCCACCAGACGCGCATAGGCTGCCGTGGCGCTCAGCCGGTAGCGCGTTTCGCTGGCGATCGTGCCAAGTTCGAGCGACATCGCGCAGAGTGCATCGAGCAGTTCGTTGTCTGACGCTTCCGCCGAATCGAGGCGGCGACCGAATGCGCGCAGTTCTTCCTCCGCCGCTTCGAGCTGGCCCCAGCACCGCCGCGCCACCGGCAGGCCGAGCAGCGCCATGTTGCGATAATTGCCCAGCTCCTGCAGCGATTGCGCCGCGCGCGCGAGATCGACCGGCCCAAGCGGCCCCGCCGCCACGACCAGCCGGCCATAGCCCTCGTCCTTGATGCGGAAATCGGACCACAGCCGCGCGCCGCCGCCAAATTCGCAGCTGACCAGTTCCGCCGGATCGGCCCCGAGTTCGGCCACCTTGCGCGCGGCCACCGCCGGGTCGCTTTCGATATCAATCAGCGTCGCGCGCAGCACTTCACCCGGCGCGCTTTCGGCCCAGGCGCGCGCCTCGGCCAGCAGGGGTGCATCGGGCCGGGCGAATACGGTCAACGTCGTCGCCTCGCTGTGGCGTTCCCACGTGAACGCCACGCCTTCGCCCAGCGTGCCGTCGATATGGCGCTGCCCCGCCACCGGGATCGGCGTATCGCCCGCACCAAACGGCGGCAGGGCATCGCTCGTGCTCCCCGCCGGAACCAGCCGCAGGATCTGCACCACCCTCATCGGCGGCGTGATCGGCGGCCAGCGGCGCAAGTGCATCTCGCCGACGATCTCGCGGCGCAGACTGTGCTCGTTCAACATGGCCTCAAGCCCTCCTCTCCGGCCGCATACGATGTGTCACGCAGTCTTTCACAGCACACTTGCTGTTACAACCCGCATAGTCCAGATTGCTTGACACTATGAACCGCTTCCCCTTCTCCGCCATCGTCGCGCAAGACGAAATGAAACAAGCCCTGCTGCTCGCCGCTGTCGAACCTGCCCTTGGCGGGGTCATGGTTTTCGGTGATCGTGGCACCGGCAAATCGACCGCAGCCCGCGCGCTTGCGGCACTTTTGCCGCCGATCACCGCGGTGGAAGGCTGCCGCTTTGGCTGCGCGCCAACCGATGCCGGCACCTGTCCAGATCCCTGCACATCGAAGCGCACGGCCAAGCGGGCGG
>CAIKKO010000512.1 GCA_903828025.1 uncultured Sphingomonadales bacterium | reverse complement strand
GCCCAAGGTTCGGGGACTTGCCATGGCCATTTCCCGAACCCGATCACCGACATTTGCTGGGACTGCTTCTTCCCGCTGTCGATCGGCGGCTTCGACTTGTGGCCGAGCGACAAGCCCGATCCGCCTAATCCAGCGTTGCCGGTGTGTCTCTGCGGCCTGAGGCCTGGCCTGTCGTTCGGCTTCTGGGAGCCGGTTCGGCTCGTCGATGTGACGACCAAGCCCTTCTGCTTCCCGAACCTTGGCGGACTCACAATCAACCCCGGAATGTATGTTGGCAACGGCCATGTGTCGTCTGCCTCGCAAAAGGGTGGAAACACCGAGATGACCGCCCAGTATCAGGCGCACTATTACGTCTACCCGCTGTTTTACCTCCTCGAGTTGCTGGCGGATTTCATCTGCTTCGAACAGGCCTCGTTCGACCTCGCCTACATGACCGAACTCGACCCGACCTGGCAGGACGATACGCTGGCCGCGCTGGTCTATCCCGAAACGGTCGTGTTCGACTTTCCGCTGGCCCAGGTGGCCTGCGCAGCGGACTGCGTGGCCGCGACTGCCGCTTTGCCGCTCAACTCGCTGTTCTGGTGCGCTGGCTGCAACGGCTCAATGTATCCGATGACCGGGAACATCGGGAACAACTCGACCATGGACCAGTCGATGCGGCTCGCGGCCGAACGCATGGTCTACAAGATGCACCGCACCGCGCTCGCCTGGGGAACCATGGGAAGCCAAGGCCTCTGCGGCAAATATCTCATGCCGATCATGCAGAAGCAGCAGTACCGCCTGCAGATGGTGAACCCGGTGGCCGCGACATCCGGGCGCTACGCCTGTCAGCCCCCGGGCGGCTCGACCGTTTTGCAACTGAAATCCCATACTTACCCGGTCGTCGGCGAGGACGTCGGCTACCTTGTGTGGCGCAAGCGTAATTGCTGCGCGTTCTGATGGGGGAGCCATGACCAAGCGCTTCCTTATCATCGGCATCGCCATCGCCATCGCCGGGATCAGCGTTGGTGCCGCCATCGCGCAAACCAGTGTTGATGGGCTCGACCTCGAAGCAATCGACAAGCGCGCGCATGCGGGGGCTGCAGATTTGTCACAGTTCGTGGCGCAAGTGCTCCACGCCCAAGTGAAGGCGAACGCCGAGCAGCGCACGACGGTCGAAGGCATGGTCGAAGCGGCTGCCAGCAATCTCGCAGCGTTCAAACAGATCACCGCCCACCCAGTAGCTGGCGGTTTCGATCTCGATTCGCTGGTGAGCCAGGCCGGGCAAACGATGAAGCCTGAGGACCGCTCGGCGCCAATGTTCGTAGCGTTCGCCAGCCTCTCGATGCCGGAGGATTCGCTGCATCACATGATCGCCGATGTCACCAAGGCTGGCGGCATGGTCGTTTTTCGCGGGTTCTCCAGCGGAGGTGGCCGCGCCTTCATGGACCAGCTTCGCAAGGTCGTCCCTCCCGGCGAGCCTGCTCATATCAGCATCGATCCGCGCCTGTTTCGCGCCTATCGCGTCGAAGCGGTGCCGACCTATGTCGCCGCCTCGTCGAGCTTTGCGCTG
>CAIKKO010000511.1 GCA_903828025.1 uncultured Sphingomonadales bacterium | reverse complement strand
TTACGGCCGACTTTCCTGCCGCGTGCCTTCGCCGGTGCGATGCCCGAAGGGACGCGTTGCCGCGTCAGGTCGGACTTGAACTCCACGATGCGCGGAGTTCCGGCTCTCGCTCTCGAAATAGCCACCGAGCCGGGAGCTGCGCGCTATGGGTTGTCACGGGTTTAAGGCACGGAACCTAGCAGCCTGTCGGACTTAACACGACGCGAAAGCGGGCGGTAGAATCGTCGCACGTGATACGTGCTGCCTGCTGGATACCCGCCGCATGAGCAACTTCCGCCCGGTCAACCGCGACATGGACTTCCTGATGCCACCGTCGGTCGATGAGTGGCTGCCAGAGCGCCACCTCGGACGGTTCGTGGTGGACGTGATCGAGGGACTGGACCTGCGGGCAATGACCGGCAGCTACCGCGGCTCGGGCGAGGCATCCTATCATCCCAGGTTGCTGCTGGGCCTGATCATCTACGGCTACGCCACCGGCGTGTTTTCCAGCCGCAACCTGGAGCGTGCGACCTACGATTCGGTGGCATTCCGCTTCATCGCCGCCAACGAGCACCCCGACCACGACACCATCGCCACATTCCGGCGACGCTTTCTGCGGCAGATCGAGGTGCTGTTCGTTCAGGTGCTCGGCGTAGCCCGCGAGCTTGGGGTACTCAAGCTTGGCACGGTGGCGCTGGATGGCACCAAGATCCACGCCAACGCGAGCCGTCACAGCGCGCTGTCGTACGAGCACGCGAGCAAGATCGAGGCGCAGCTGAAGGCCGAAGTGGCCGATCTGCTGGCCAAGGCGGAGGCGGCCGATCAGGCCGAGGTGCCGGACGGGATGCAGGTGCCGGAGGAACTGGCGCGGCGCGAGAAGCGGCTGGCCGAGATCGCCCGCGCCAAGGCGATCATCGAGGCGCGGGCGAAGGAGCGCCATGCGCGCGAGCGTGCCGAGTATGAGGCCAAGATGGCGGCCCGCGCTGCCAAGGCGGCGGAAACCGGCAAGCAGACGCGCGGTCGCGTGCCGCAGCCGCCGGTGGAGGGACCGCTGCCGACCGATCAGGTGAACCTGACTGACGAAGAATCGCGGATCATGCCAGTTGCAGGCGGTGGCTTTGAGCAGTGCTACAACGCCCAGGCGACGGTCGCGGTGGACAGCCTTCTGGTGGTGGCCACTGATGTCGTGCAGGCGCCGAACGACAAGCAGCAGCTTGCGCCGATGCTGGGCAGGATCGCCGAACTGCCTCCCGCACTGGGCAAGGTCGACGAGGTGCTGGCCGATAGCGGGTATTTCAGCGAGGCCAACGTGCGGGCCTGCGCCGCGGCTGGGATCGCGCCGATGATCGCGTCGGAGCGTGCGGCGCACCACCCGCCACTGGCTGAGCGGTCCGCCAAGGACCCGCCCGCGCCGGAGAACCCGACGCCGCTGGACGCGATGCGCCATCGGCTCCAGACCAAAGCAGGCAAGCAGCGCTACGCCCTGCGCAAGCAGACGCCGGAGCCGGTGTTCGGCATCATCAAATCGGTGCTGGGGTTCCGCCAGTTTCTGCTGCGCGGCCTCGACAAGGTGCGCGGCGAATGGAGCCTCGTGACCATGGCGTGGAACATGAAGCGGATGTTCGCCCTGGCCGGAGCGAAATAAGCCGGATCGCCACTTTTTTGTATCGATCGCGGGCGTTTGTGAAGCGCGCAGCGTCCGTGGGTGCGATGGCCACGGTCTCAAGCTCGAATTCAGCCGTCCGTCCACCCAACGGAAACCGTATTGCGGGCGCACACCACCTCCCGCACAAAACATCTCCGAACTCACTCCGACAGGCTGCTAGGCACCCGTCTTGCCTCGAGACCCGCCAGCC
>CAIKKO010000510.1 GCA_903828025.1 uncultured Sphingomonadales bacterium | reverse complement strand
TTCCTTCCTCGCACTGAGCCATTTTGCCTCAAACCTCGAAGGCGCGGTTAATAGGTCCTGACCCCAGGCCTATGTCGCCGATGATCGTTTCGCCGAGCCGCGCTTCCGGCTGTATGGGTTGATCGACGGAGAGGCCTATTGCGTTGCAGGCACGATGCGCGGTGAGGCGATCCGCGTGATCAGCCTGCGCCGCGCCCACGCCAAGGAGTTGCGCCGCCATGACTGACCAGAACCGATCGGTTGCCTTCGATGCCGACAACCCCGAATGGACAGAGGCCGATTTCGCGCGCGCGCTGAAGGGCGATCAGATCCCCGCGCACATCCGCGAAGCCTTCGGCACAGGCAAGCGAGGGCGGCCTGTTGGCACGAAAAAGGCGGATGCCAAGAAGTCGGTCACGCTTCGGATTGATTCCGATGTGCTGGAGCGCTGGCGCGCCACCGGCCCCGGCTGGCAGGCCCGCATGAACAATGCCCTGCGCGCTGCGTTGGGGGCCTGAAACGCATCCGGGCGGGCTTTTGCATTGCGGGGCGCACTCGGCTAGGCTTGTGCCTTGCCAGCGAGAGAACCCATGCCGCTCGAAGTCCACCAGTTCGCCTGCCTGTCCGACAACTACGGCTACTTGCTCCACGATCCCGTGAGCGGCGAGACGGCGTGCATAGATACGCCCGATGCCGAGGCCTATTTGCGCGAGGCGGCGAGCAAAGGCTGGACGATCACGCAGATCTGGAACACGCATTGGCACCCCGATCACGCGGGCGGGAATGAGGCGATCAAGGCCGCAACCGGCTGCAAGATCATCGCACCTGCCGTGGACGCCCCGCGCATTGCCGGGATCGACCGCACCGTGGCGCAAGGCGATTCCGTTCCGTTTGGGGCTTACAACGCCCACGTGATCGACGTGGGCGGGCACACCATGGGCCACATCGCTTATCACCTGCCCGAACCGGCCATCGCGTTTGTCGGCGATGCCGTCTTCGCGCTCGGCTGCGGGCGGATGTTCGAAGGCACGCCTGATCAGTTCTGGGCCAGCCTCAGCCGCGTGAAGGCCCTCCCCCCAGAAACCACGCTCTACTGCGCGCACGAATACACCGCCTCGAACGCCAAGTTCGCGCTGCACGCCGATCCGGACAACGCCGCGCTCGCCGCCTATGCCGCCGAAATCGCCGACAAGCGCACGCGCGGCGAATGGACCGTGCCCACCGGGCTGGCGCGCGAACTCGCCACCAACCCGTTTCTGCGCGCCGACTCGCCCGCCTTGCAAGCGCGCTGGGGCGGCGGCGATGCGGTCGCAACCTTCGCCGCGCTGCGCAGCGCCAAGGACAGCTTCCGCTAAATGCCCGCCACGCCTGAAAATCCCGGTGCCACCGCCGCCCGGCGCATCCACCGCGTCACCTCGTTCGATGTGGCGGAAGTGGCGGGTGTCAGCCAGTCAACCGTCAGCCGCGCGCTGGCCGGCGATGCCTCGATCAGCGAGCCGACCCGCCAGCGCGTGATCGCCGCCGCCGAAAAGCTCAACTATCAGGTCGATGAAAACGCCGCGCGTCTGCGCCGGGGCAAGACCGGGACGCTCGCGGTGGTGATGATCTGCCGCGACGGTCAGGACCGCAAGGATCTCAACCCGTTCTACTATTCGCTGCTTGGCAGCACCTGCGCCGCCGCCTCCGCGCGCGGCTACGAAGTGCTGGTGTCGTTTCAGGACAGCCCGGAAAGCTTCTGGGGCCACTATCAGGAACGCCGCAAGGCCGATGGCATGATCGTGATCGGCACGAGCGAAAACACCGCCGCGTGGGACTATTTCGGCGAGCTTGAAGCGGCAACCAACTGGGTGTGCTGGGGCGCGCCGAGCGACGCCTTCCAATGGGTGCGCAGCGACAACCTTGCGGGTGCAACGCTCGCCACGCGCCACATGCTGGTGCGCGGGTACACCCGGGTCGTGTGCATCGGCTCGGAAACATCGCCGCAGCGCCAGTTCAAGGAGCGTTACGACGGTTATGCCGCCGCGATGCAGGATGCGGGGCTCGAACCCGTGCTCCAACGCATCGAACGCGGCCTCCCGCGCGAAGAACAGGGCCGCCGCGCTGCCGCCGCGCTCGCCACCTCCGGGCAGCCGTTCGACGCCATCTTCGCGGTGAGCGACGAGATCGCGCTCGGTGCGCTCAAGGAGTTCGAACGGCTGGGTTACCGCGTGCCCGATCAGGTCGGCGTCGTCGGCTTCGATGGCGTGCGCGCCGGTGCCTGGTCGACTCCGCCGCTCACCACGATCGAACCCGACTTCGAGATCGCCGGGACCCTGCTGGTCGACCGGCTGCTGGCGGCCATGGCCGGGGAGCCCGAAACCCCCCGCCGCGTGCCGGTGCGGCTGGTCGTGCGCGGCTCCACGCGGCCCTAGGACTCCCCATGAACATCGCCTTCCTCGCCTGCAGCACCACGCTGCCGGGCGCCCCAGACCGCCGCGCCGATGCCTTCGAGCACGATCAGCAGATGGCCGCGCTCACCGCCGCGCTCGCGCCGGGCGAGACGGTCACGGACATCGACTGGCGCGCGCCGCTGGCCGATTTCGCGGGGTTTGACCTCGCGCTGATCGGCACGCCGTGGGACTATCAGGACCACCGCGCGGCCTTCCTCGCCAAGCTTGAGGCGATCGCGGCGCTGGGCATTGCGGTGTGCAATGCGCCCGACGTGGTGCGCTGGAACATCGACAAGGGCTATCTGGCCGAACTCGCGGCGCGCGGCGTGGCCACGATCCCCACGCTGCTGCTGGACAATCCGGGGCGCGCCGAAATCCTCGCCGCCTTCGATCATTTCAGCTGCGACCGCGTGATCGCCAAGCGCCGGGTGGGCGCGGGCGCGGAAGGGCAGTTCGATTTCACCCGCGACGCACCGCCCCCGCCCGATTGGCAGATGGGCCACCCCGCGCTGGTCCAGCCGTTCCTGCCCGCCATCGTCGACGAGGGCGAACATTCGCTGATCTTCATCGACGGCCAGTTCAGCCACGGCCTGATCAAGCGCCCGGCGGCGGGCGACTACCGCGTGCAGTCGCTCTATGGCGGATGGGATACGGCGGTCACCCCTGCCCCCGCCGATCTGGCTGCGGCCGAGGCGGTGCTGACCGGGCTGCCATTTCCGGCCCCGCTTTATGCGCGGATCGACCTGGTGCGCGGGCCCGATGGCACCTTGCTGCTGATGGAAGCCGAACTGATCGAGCCGTTTCTCTATCCGCTGCAAGGCCCCGAACTGGGTCCGCGCCTGCTTGCGGGCATCCGCAGGCGGCTTACTTCATCTGCGCCTGGATCGAGATCGTGAAGCTCGGCGGGGTGCCCGTGGAACCGGCCATGACGCCCTTGGGATTGATGCACACGAACTTCACCGCCGGATCGTAGGCCGAAACCGGGGTATACGTGCAGCCGGCATATGTCGTCGGCGCGGTCGCGGCGTTGGAATACTTGATGTCCGTGCTCGCCGTGAAGGTCAGCCCGCTGGTCGTGCTGCCTTGGGTGAAGGTGGGCGTGGCAGACGTGCCAACGGCCATCTGCGTCGGCAGCGAATCAATCAGCAACACCGAATTGGAATCAACCGCTGTCGGCCCCGTGTTCGTCACGAGGATCGAATACTGCACGATCGCGCCGGGAATCGCCTTGGGATTGGTGGTCCCGTTGACCGGGTCGGAAATGACGCTCGAGGTTTTGACCAGCGTCAGCGTGGCGTTGCTGGTGCGGCGGGTGTTGGTAATGGTGCAGGCAATCACATCGCCCATGCGCGGCGTGACCACACCCCCCACCGCGCTCGGCAGCGTGGTGGTCGAACCGGTGAAGGCGTTGGTGCAGGTCATCGCCGACGTATATTGGGTGAGGCTCGTGGCCCCGGCTCCCAGTTCGGTGAACGTGTACGTCGTTCCCGCCGAGCCCGAATAGTTCGGCGTGGTGCCGGTGGTGATCGTCGTGGTCGTGCCGGTCGTGGTGGTCGTGGCGACGGTGGTCGAGCCCTGGTTGATGTTCATCACAAACTGGTCGGTGGTGAACCGCCGTCCGTTCGCCCCCAGCGCCTTGGTCAATTGCAGGTGCGGAAACGGGGTGTTGGTGAACGTGCAGTTGACGATATCGCCGAACTGGAGCGCGCCGAAGCTGTAGTTGGTGGTAACCACCCCACTGGGCAGCGGCGTGCTCGACGAAACCGAATTCGCGCACGTGAGGCTCGCCTGATACTCGGTGAGGGGCGAGGCACTGCCGCCCGCCATCGTCTGCACCAACGTGAGCGGGAGCGCCGAGGCGGTGGTCAGCGTCGCGGCGGTGAACGGCCCCAGCCCTGTGCCGCTCGATGTGCCGGTTGCCAGCGTGGCCCCCCCGCTGGTCGCGTTGATGGCGAAAGTGAACTGGTCCGCTGCCGCCGCGCGCGCGCCGGTGATCTGCATGTTGAGCCTGATCGAAGCGAAGCGCACCGCAAACATCGCGCCCTGCAGCCCGCCGCCGACAATCGTGGCGGTGAGCGAAGTCGGCGTGCTGGAGCCCACGATATTGGCCCCGACCGTCCCCGCGACGCCGGTGATCCCGAATGTCTGCGTGCCGAGACCCGACGAGGTCGGATAGACCGAACCACTGATCGGCCCTGCGGTATCGAGCGCCACCCAGTTGCCGCCATTGGTCAGGAAGGTCAGCGATTCGCCGTCGTTCGACGATTCGCCGTCCGCCGCCACGAACATGTAGCTGGTGATCTGCGAGACGCCGGCCGGCGGGGTCAGCACGATGTTGCTGATCGCCGCCGTGGTGGTGCCCGAAGCCGATTGATAGAGGATCGGCTTTCCGCCAATGCCCAGAAACGCCGTGTTGCCGACCGCTGCTCCGCTCCACGACGGTGCCACCGATCCGCCGATCGCCGCGCCGCTGACCTTGAGCGTGAAGGTCATCACGGTGCCGTCGGGCAGCGTGTACGACATGGCCTGCCCTGCGCCAGACCGCGCCGCGGTGTCGTTGTAGCCGGAAAAATCGAGCCAGCAGTACGATTGCCAGTTGGCCGGGCCGGTCGACCCTTGCGATGTGGCGTAAAAGCAGCTCGCGGCTTCGGCGCGGCCCGCGCCCAGAAAGGCGAGAAGCAACGCCAGCAGCAACGCCGAAAATCGCTGAAGCAGGCCCCGCCTCATCCCGTGTCCCGGTCCATTCCTTGTCATGGAGAGCGGGACTAGGGGAAAACCCTTAGGACATGGTTAACCTAACCTTGCCGCAAACAAGCGGGCTTTCCGGTCAGTTCGCCCAATCAGTTGGCGAGACCGGCAATCGCGCTGTCGACCAGCGCTTTGTCGGCCGACGCGCCGTGGTGCGCGGCGATCAGCTGGCTGGCCGCCGCCGCAGCCGCCGCAGCAGCCCGGGCGCGCAGATCATCCACTGCAGCGCGTTCGGCCGCGGCGATCTTGTCGGTCGCCATCTTTTCGCGGCGCGCGATCACTTGCGTGGTGTCGGCCTCAGCCTTGGTGATGATCGCCTGCGCTTCGTGCTTGGCATGTTCGATCATCGCGGCGGCATCGGCCTCGGCGCCAGCGATCTTCGCAGCGTATTCGGCGCGCAAAGCCTCAGCCTCGGCGCGCAAGGCCTTGGCGGCATCGAGCTGCGCGCGGATCGCGGCGATCTGCTTGTCGAGCCCGCCGGCAATCGCGCCGGGAACCTTCTGCCAGATCACGATGGCAAGGAACGCGGTCATCGAGAGCGCGACCCACATGCCGGGGGTGATGAAGCCGAAAGCGACGGGTTCGGCGTGCTCGGCAGCAGCGGCGAGCAGAGCGAAGTTACCCATGGAGTACGTCCTTCACAGCCGCGCGCGCGGCATCG
>CAIKKO010000509.1 GCA_903828025.1 uncultured Sphingomonadales bacterium | reverse complement strand
GTGCCCCTCCACCACCTGCGGTGGTCCCCCTCCCCGTGCCGGGGAGGAACTTGACCGACGCTCTTGTGCGCTTTGATGCTGCCGTGTCTGAAGACCTAAACACGCCAATGGCACTTACCGTGGTGGAAGAAGGCGCGGCGCTGAAGAAGGTCGATCCGGCGGAGAAGCTGGCCGCGCTCGCTGCGATGGACGCGGTCCTCGGCCTCGATCTCCTGAACCTCACCCGCGCCGACCTGCGCCTGCGCCCCAAGTCCGCCGAGATCACCGAAGCCGAAATCGAAGCGACCCTCGCCGCGCGCAAGGACGCCCGCGCCGCCAAGGACTTCGCCCGCTCCGATGCGCTGCGCGATGAGCTGGCGGCCAAGGGCGTCGAGGTGATGGACGGCGATCCGCTCCGGTGGGAGTGGAAACTGGGATGATCTTGCGACGAACCTCCAAAGTGTGTATATAAATACGCATGGAGCGTGATAGCCGGAAGATTGTGCAACGGCTCGTCGCGGATGGTTTCGTGCTGGTGAGCATCAAGGGCTCGCACCACAAGTTTCGCAAGGGCGCGACTGTGGTGATAGTTCCGCATCCGAAGAAGGATCTGCCCACCGGCACGGCGCGGAGCATTGCAAGAATGGCAGGCTGGGAATGAACTACTATTACGCCGTGGTCCACAAGGACGCCGACAGCGCTTTCGGGGTGCACTTTCCGGACCTTCCGGGTTGTTTTTCAGCGGCGGACGAGGTTGAGGCACTGGTGCCCAATGCCTGTGAGGCGCTGGAACTGTGGTTCGAGGATGCCGAGGAAGCGATTCCCCCTCGCAGCCTCGAGGCGATTCGCCTGATTGCGGGAGAAGACCTTGCTGCCGGGGCATTTCTGATCGCGGTCCCGCATATACGCCGCACCGGCAGGCAGGTACGCGCCAATATCTCGATGGATCACGGCATGTTGGAGGCTATCGACCGGGCTGCTGCTGACCGCCGCCTGACTCGCAGTGCGTTCCTCGCGGATGCGGCGCGTAACGAAATCGAGCAAAGGCGGGCCTGACGGATGATCCTTGCCGCGCTCGCCCTCGCGGCCGCGCCAGCGGCCGGCCCCGAGGCAGCGGTTACCGCGATCTTTGCGCCGTACCGACAGCCTGCGACAGAATCCGGCGCAGCATGGGACCGCCCGATCTTCACGCCGCGGCTCAAGGCGCTGATCGCAAAGTGGCGCGCGGTCACCCCGTCCGACGAAGTCGACGACCTCGCGGATTTCGACTGGCTGTGCCAGTGTCAGGACTGGGACGCGCCCAAGTTCCGCGCGCGGATCATCCGCAATCGCCCGCAGGGGCCGGGCCGCCGCGCCGTGTCGGTGGTGCTGGGCGGCAAGCATGACCGCCCCGAGCCGGTGCGCTTCGTGCTCCAGCAGACGGACGGAGCGTGGTTGATCGACGATATTGTCGCCAGCGGCTTCGCCAAAGGCCTGCGCGCGGCGCTCATCAAGACGACTGCGGCGGATATCGCGCTGCGACGAAAACGATAGCAGCGTAGAGGATCTGACGGATGACCATTCTCGTAATGAACGCGCTCGCCGCGCCGCTGATTCAACCGCATCTGCCGGATTGGATCGAGCCGCGCTTCTTCCGCCATACCGCAGAGCTGCTGGAAATGGCGCCTGAGGCCGAGATCGGCTGGTTCGATCTGGAAGAAATCGAGCCGATGGTGGAAGCCATCAAAAGCGCGACCAAGCTCAAGTGGCTCACCAGCATCTATGCCGGGGTCGATGGTCTGCCGCTGGCCTTGATGGCGGAGCGGGGCGTGGTCATGACCAACGGCGCGGGCATCAATGCCGTCACCATTGCCGAATATGTCGTGATGGGTATGCTCAATTACGCCAAGGGTTACCGCGAGGTCGTGCGCGCGCAGGATCGGCACGAGTGGCTGATGGACTCGCCGGGCAAGCTGGAGCTGGCCGACACCAAGGCGCTGATCATCGGCTATGGCGAGATTGGCCAGCGCGTTGACCGGATGTTGCAGGGCTTCGATGTCGATGTCGTGAAGGTGCGGCGCTCGGCAGGCGAGGGGGTGCTGGCGCCGGACCAGTGGCGCGCGCGGCTGGGCGAGTTCGACTGGGTGATCCTCGCAGTGCCCGGCACGGCGGAGACCGAGGGCATGATCGGCGCGGCCGAGATCGCGGCGATGAAGCCATCCGCCGTGCTGGTGAATGTCGCGCGGGGCAGCGTGGTCGATCAGGACGCGCTGGTGGCAGCGCTCACCGAGAAGCGCATGGGCGGCGCGTTCCTTGACGTCACGACGCCAGAACCGCTCCCGGCCGACCATCCGCTGTGGAGCCTGCCGAACGCGCACGTGACGATGCACCTTTCGGGCCGGGCGCAGGCCAAGATGTTCAAGCGCGCCGCCGCCCGGTTCGTCGATAATCTGGGGCGCTACCGGCGCGGCGAACCGCTCTGGCCGCAAGTTGATTTCGCGCTCGGCTACTGACCCCATAGGTGGTTTGGTACTGGGGGGTGACTCTGGCGCAGGCCTTTGTTACCCCTCACGCCCAAGGCAGTGCAGCCCGATGCTGTAACCGCCAGATGGTCGCGACCGTATTAGTTGTCGGGGAGGCGCAGCGTCGCGCGCTCCTCGCCGGGGGAGCGTTAAAATGACCGAAGGTAGCGGCAAAAAAGCATCCGACCTGTTTATCGAATGCCTCGAGGAAGAGGGCTGCGAATATATCTTCGGCGTGCCCGGCGAGGAGAATCTCGATTTCCTCGATTCGCTCTCGCGCTCGACCAAGATCAAGCTGATCCTCACCCGCCATGAACAGGGCGCGGGCTTCATGGCCGCGACCTATGGCCGCCACACCGGCAAGACCGGCGTGTGCATTGCCACGCTCGGGCCGGGCGCGACCAACTTCGTGACTGCGGCGGCTTATGCCACGCTCGGCGGCATGCCGATGCTGATGATCACCGGCCAGAAGCCGATCAAGAAATCGAAGCAGGGCCGCTTCCAGATCCTCGACGTCGTCTCGATGATGGGGCCGATCACCAAGTTCACGCACC
>CAIKKO010000508.1 GCA_903828025.1 uncultured Sphingomonadales bacterium | reverse complement strand
GAAGTTGGGAAAGCCCGGGACCATCGTGCCGATATAGGCCGTCGCGTCGTCCGGCCCCCAAACCTCATGCAGATCGCGCCCGCCCGCACCGGTGATGCGCATGGGGGCAAGCATCTTGCTGGCCTGGAATCCGGTTGCGTAGATGATCACGTCCGCCTCGACGAGCGTGCCATCGGCCATGACCACGCCTTCGGGCACAATTTTTGAAATGCCGTCTGTCACCAGATCGACATTGGGCCGCTGGAGCATGTCGAACCAGTTGTTGTCGAGCAGAATGCGCTTGCCATAGGGGGGATAGCTGGGGGTGCACTTGGCAATCAGTTCGGCGTTGTCACCCAGCTTTGCGCGGAGATAGCGCTCCATGAACAGGCGGTGGCGCGCGTTGACCTGGTTGATCGAGCGGCCGCCGTCCTCCCATTCGGGATCGACTTGCAGCGAGGCATGGAGACCATCCGCAAAGGCCCAGAACAGCTGGAACCGGTACCAGCGCGCGAAGAAGGGTACATGCGCCAGCACCCACTTCATCCCATCGGAAACTTCGGCGAAATAGTTGGGATTGGGCACGACCCAGTGCGGCGAACGTTGCAGGATCGTGAGATGCGCAACATCGGGCGCAATCGTCGGGCCGACCTGCTGGCCCGAAGCGCCCGTGCCGATCATCACCACACGCTTGCCCGCAAGGTCCAGCCCTTCCTGCCACTGCGCCGTGTGAAGCGCGGTACCCGCGAAGCTCTCGCGGCCCGGGATATCGGGCAGCTTGGGGCGGTTGAGCACGCCCACCGCCGAGATCACCGCGCGCGCCTTGAGGTGCTGCACGGTGCCGCCGTCATCGCGCGTGGCGACATCCCAGCTACCGTCGGCGTCGTTGTAAGTGGCCGAGGCAACTTCGGTTTCGAAGCGGATGTGCTCGCGGATGCCATAAGTATCGGTCGCGCGCTCGAAATAGGCCCACAGCTCGTCACGCTTGGCGAAGAAGTGCGACCATTCGTGATTCAAGGCGTACGAGTAGGAATAGAAGTGGTTGGGCGTATCGACCCCGAAGCCGGGATAGAAATTCTCGTACCAACTGCCCCCGACGGCGGAATTCTTCTCGATGATCTTAAAGGGAATACCCGCCTGCCCCAACCGGATCGCGGCGCATACGCCCGACATGCCCGCGCCGATGATCACCACCGGAAAGGCCTCCAGCGCAGCGGCGGCCGGGCGCTTGCGCCAGATCAGTCCGCGCGGATCGGGCTCTGCGGCCTCCAGATCCTCGCGCATCATCGCGCAGTAGTCCGCGCTGACGGTCTCACCGACGGCGGTGGACAGCATCTCCTGCAGAAATTCGCCCTCAGGCAGTGGCGGCAGCGGGCGGCCGGTGCGCGCATGGTCGAGCAGCGCTGCTTCCAGCCGCGCGCGGATTTCGGCGCGCAGATCCTCGGGCATCGTCTCGTGGTAGTTCATCGGGCCGATGATATGCGGGCGGGCGCGTTCGAGCAGTCCACTGTCACCGGTGATCTGGACAAGAACGAGCATCAGCGTCGCGGCGTCCGCTTCGGCCAGCGCGGCGCGCAGGGCCGCAGGATCGGCCACGAGAACGGCGAGTCCAGACGCTGCCGGCCCAGCATCTTCCGGTACTGCCGGTTCCAGATTCAATGCGGGCAACCCACTCTCCCTCAATATCACTTGCAATCTACTTAGCTTGGCAGGTATCTACGCGCCAGTAGATAAAAATGCACGCGGTCTCAGGCTGCGGCAGCGGGGGAGACAAGACGATGCACACGGGTATTTCCGCGTTCGGGGCAATCGACATTTGCAAGACTACGGCGCGCCGCAGCATCCGGCTGGGCCTGCTGCTGGCAAGCGTGGCGCTGGGCGCCGCACCGGCCATAGCGCAGGAAGCCGCCCAGCCTGCCAATCAGTCGCCCGAAGGCCTCGCCGATATCGTCGTGACCGCGACGCGCAGCTCGGAATCGCTCTCCAAGGTCGCCGCATCGGTCTCGGCTGTCTCGGCGGCAGACCTCGGCGTCGGCGGCGTGAAGGACGTGGCCTCGCTTGCCACCGCGATCCCCAACCT